>JAYWBY010000020.1:0-19101 GCA_043781115.1 Pseudomonadota bacterium | reverse complement strand
GGCACGACCTCCCTGCAAAGAAAATCCCTCGTGAGCACGAAGGCGATAAAAAAATCCGGAGACAGGGCCACCGAGGGCGGCAGTTAAAACTGAGGTCAAAGGCCTCCGAAATTTGCGCGCTAGCAATTGATAAACCGCGAAGTAGAGCAACTCGTCGCCGACGACCAAGAAATCAAGCAGTTCGGCTGGCATCACTCCTCCCCACTGGCCGCGCCTTTGATTTACTTGCTGACGATCGTGAAACCGACTCGCTGCTGCTTCGCCGCCGGGAAATCGCCTGGCTGAGTCGCGCCAAAAGACGTCGCGGTAATCCGCGTCGCATTGATTCCGAGCGTGACGATGAAGTTTTTCACGGCCTCTGCTCGGCGTTCGCTGAGGCCTTGAGCCGCGGCCGGAGCGTCCTCTTGGCCACCCGCTTCCTTTGGGCGAGCGTGGCCGTCGACTTGAAGGAAGGCCTTGGGATTGGCCTTGAGAAAGGCGGCGACCCGTTGCGCCTTTTCCTGGGCGTCGTTATTCAAAGAGTCGTCGTTGTCCGAGAAGAAAATCGCGAAGTTGGGATCCGCCAACTCCACCGGCACTTCTGCCTTCAAAGCCGCCGCCTCCGGCGACGCGAGCGCCAAGTGGCCCCCGACCCAATAGGGGCCGCGCGGCGTCATGCCACTCCACACTACGGCTTGGTGGCAGAGGTCTTTGTCGTCGTTCGCCGTGTCCTTGACAGTGACGTTCAAGGCCAGCGTCAGCTGCGAGCCCGTGACGTTCGTGCCGGGTCCGAGTTCGACTGCAAGCTTGACGTTGTCGAGGTGCCGCGCGCCTGGATGGGCTTCGTTGACGCTTTGGACGACGTGCAGCAACGCCGTGACCAGCGGACCCTGGAGATCGACGGGGAAATCGACTGCCGTCTTCGTCGAGAAGTCGATGCGCTTGTCGATGCGTGCGTCCTTCTTGCCCAGCGTCAACTTCAAACAGGCGCTGGTCATCTTCTCGGCCAAAACGGCGATGGCCTTCTCCTGGAGGTAGCGGGGCTTCGGTCGAGGCAGACCCTTCTCGGTGGCGAGATGTTGCGCGGTATACCATTCGTACTCAGGCGGCGGCGTCGAGGTCAGGCGCTCGTAACGACCGGGGCGGGCGTTTCTGCCCGCGGCGAATGCGCCTAGCTGAGTCATCAAGACCCTTTGATGATTGCCCTTCGCCGATATGACGTAGGTGACCGAGACGCGGCCAGCCGCGGATTTTGTCGAGAGCAGGACCGTGAGCAGATTCGGCCGTTCCGCCGCGTGAAAGGCCATGCCGACTTGCTGACGGTCCGCGGTGGCGACGAGGTCGACGTACTTGGCGTCGTGGAGCAGCGAGATCTTGAGTGCCGCCGCGACGACGTCGGCGAAGAGTTCGAGGACGCCGCGCTTCGGGTCGCAAGTCTTCAGGTCGTCGGCACTCCGGCCGAAGACGTCCATTTGCGCCACTTCCTCGACGTAGCTCCCTGGCAGCCATCCCGGCAAGACGGCAGCGGCTTGGTCGCGGAAATCACCGACGCTGGCGACCAACTCGGAGCCGCGGGTCGCCAAATGCAAGTTGCCGGCGCGTTCAGATCCCGCCGCGGCACGGTACCCGACCCAAGTCCCCGGTGGCACGGGAACGGTGGCACCTTCGTAAGCGACGTACGAAAAGGACGGTAGGTTTTTCGGCGCCTTGATCTTGATCGTTCGCGCCGCCTTTTTTAGGAGAGCCCTTTGGCTTTCGGTCTTGGCAAATTTGGCGATGGAGCCGTCGCGCACGCCGCACCACAGGAGACTCCGGCCGGCGACGGTCTTGATGCTCAAGAGAAAGGTCATGACAAATAAAAATAGGAAGCAAGCTGCGCCGATACCGGCAAGGAGCCCCCATTTTCTCGGCCTCGGTGTTACTTTAGGCGCGATGCGGCGTCCTTCCAGTCATTTCTAGGCATCCTCTTTCAACGAACTGATTGTAGACTCAAAAACGCCATGAGCCAACGCCCCTCCCTCACCATCGGTGCCCTCGGCGACTCCATCAGCGTCGCGTTCAACGCCGAGGCGAGCGGCGACAACGCCGCGCACAGCTGGACGACGGGCGACCGGGACCTCGAAGCCGGAGCGAGCCATTTGACGCGCCTTCGCCGCCTGTTTCCGGCACTCGACGTGCGGGCGGTGAACGTCGCGGTCGCGGGCGCCCGCGCCACGGATCTCGCCGCCCAAGCCGAAAGGCTTCTACCGTGGCAGCCCGATTACGTGACTCTGCTCATTGGGGCCAACGACCTCACCGACTGGCTGACAGGGGATTACCGATCGCGGCTGCTGGCTTTCGAAGCGAACGTCCAGGCTACCGTGAGGCGGCTCGTTGCCGGAAACCCGCGGCTCATGCTACTCGTCGTCGCCATTCCGGACCAAGCGCGGATCGTCAGCCTCCTAGCTGGACGGCGCTTCGGCGCAGAGATCCAAGCGTATTTAAATTCGCTGACCGACAACCCGCAGTTGAAGGCGGTCATGGCGATCTATCGCGAGCGCTGGACGGCCATGAATCAAGTTCTGGAACGGGTCTCCCGCGAGCACCCGGCGAACGCTCGCTTCGCGCCGAGCGCCGCCGGCGCGGCTTTCACGGGGGAGCATCTGTCGCCGCTCGACTCCTACCATCCAAGCGTCGCCGGCCAACGCTTGCTAGCCGACGTCACGTGGGGCGACGGCTTTTTTCCTTGAGTCCACAGATTCGCCCGAGGCCTACCAGTCGAACGTCAGGCCAATGCCCGCGAAAGCTTGTTTGAAGTCGAAGTCCTCGAGCCGCGTCACGTCGGTTTCCCCGTCGCTCTTCTGGTGGTAGGTTCGCCTCATGTACCGGGCGAAGGCCAAGGCCGATACGCGCACGCTACCCGCTTCCCAGGCTGGCAATGCGTATTGCAACTCACCTTCGGTCGTGGAGCCCGAAGGGCCGGACTTTTGCGTCGTCACCTTGTTGAAATCGGCGCTCACTTTTGGCGTTCCCCAAGGCAGGGCCAGCGACGCGCTCAAGCCGGCACCCAGCGTCCTCAATTTTTTCGCCCGCACGCGACCCATCACCGATGCACCGCCGTCGACCCCGACCGGCAGAGTGGCGTCGACCGTTGCCTCGCCTAGACGCGGGCCGCCGCCTACCGCCAACGCAGCCCGCGGCCGCCAGTCGAAGTTCCAACCGAGCGACGCTTGTTTGGTCGCGATCGAAGAGGGTATGTCGTCGAGCACGCCGTCACCGGTGATCATGGTTTGGTAGATTGCGACCGGACCGCCGACGGGTCCGAAGCTCGCCCCGACGATCAGCTCCGAAAACTTCATGCCCGCGGTCAAGTCGCCAGGCAGCAGCGGCACGCCTTGGCGAACGCTCGCGTCCCAGGCAATCGCACCGTCGCTGCGGTCCTGGGCGCGGACGACGCTCACGACGTCGGCGGGCTGGAGGCTGGCGACCAAGAACGGCGCTACCGGGCGGCCTGAATGACCTACGAAAATCGCATAAGGATCTTTGACCTCGACCAGGGACTCGAGGACCGGCGGCGGGCGCGCTTCGGGTTCGGTGATCCTCGGCGAGGGAAGAGGCTTCGGTTCTTCGGCGAAGGCCGCCGGCAGGGCCGGAACCACGGCTTCGGGAGCTGTGACGGGAAGGGTGTAGGCGACGGCCCGAATCTTCGGAGTTTCGACCGACTTCGGCGTTTCGGGGACCGTTTGCCACTCGGTCGGAGGCGCCGCAGGTTTCAGCGACTCGACTTCATTCGATTGACCTTCGGCGACATCGGCCTTGGTCGCCAGCACTTCGCCGCGCTCGACGGCTACCGATACCGTGCTCTTGCGCACATCGCGGTTGACGTTGAGGGACGAGCCGGCGCCGGCGAGCGTCAGTCGATGGCCGCCGGCTACGAGAGCGACGGGCGCATGATGGCGAGCGACGCTCGGATTGTCGCCGGCCACCAAGTTCACGCGCCCCTTGAGCAGCGTCACTACCGTTTCCCCCCCGGCTTTGGCGAAGTCGAGCGCCAGCTGCGTGTTTTCGTCGAGTCGAATTGCCTGTCCGTCGCCGAGGTCGAGCACGGCCTTCGAGCGCTCGCCGGTCGCGACGACGTCTTCCGCATACAGATTTTGACCGAGCGCCGCATAATCCCAAAGCGCGATGTCATGCGGGCGAAACTGCACGGTTCCCGTCACCTGCGTCAAGTTCGCCACTTCGGTGCCGACGGCTTGCTGCGTGAAAGGGTGGGCGATCGCCGTCCACAGGCTGGCGCTCATCACGAGCGCCCAGACCGAAACGACGACGAGCGAGCTTCTCCTCATGACGCAACCTTGAGTTGCACCCGAGACCAAGCGTCGGCGATTTCTACGACGACCACCGTCACGTCGTCGGCGGGGACGACGTCGGCGAAATGCGCGGCGGCGCGCGCGAGAATATCGCTTTTCAAGGCTTCGGCGGCGACCTTATGATTGGCGTGGATGGCCTTCCGCAAGGCGCGCATGCCCCAGGCCTTGCCAGCCGGGCTTGCGCCTTCGGTCAATCCGTCGGTATAAAGGACCAACCGATCCCCGGGCTCGAGTTGAAGCTCGATGTCTTCAAAGTGGGCATCCACCGACGTCAAGCCGATCGGATTGCCCGGTGAGACCAAGAGACAAAGCTGGTCGTTCTCGTTCGGTTTTAGCGGGCCTCGGGTTGTTTGACGCGGAGCCAGCCCTTCTTTCGACGAACCCAGATAGGCAGGACAGTGCCCGGCGGAAGCATAACGCATCAACCCGGAGCGCGAATCGAGGACAGCCACGAAGCAGGTCATGCTGGCTTTGCCGCCGCCGCTCGCCACTAGCACCCGATGCATCGTAGCCAAAATGGTCGCTGGAGAAGGCCTCGCGTCGCCATCTTTGGCGCCCATTTCAAGGATCGTCCGATAACCAGCGAACCCCATGGCCGTGACCAGCGCGGCGCCGACACCGTGACCCGTGGCGTCGGCTATCACCAAGAAGTGCCAAGGCCCGCCGTCGGTGAAGTGGCCCCACCAATCGCCACCGCACTCCGAGGCGGGCAGGCAGGTTCCCGAGACGTTGATGAAGTTCGATTGATAGTCGGCGCGCGGCACGAAGGCCTCCTGGACCAGGCGCGCCGTCTCCATTTCCTTCTCCATGCGCGCGGCCTCGACCTTTTCGGTGAGCAGGCCTTGGATTTGCGCGGCCATGTCCTTCACCGAGTGGCTGAGTGCCGCCACTTCGTCGCCACCAGGATAAGCCGTCGCCGCTCCGAAATCGCCGGCGGCGATGCGATTGGCGGTCTCGCTCAACTGCGTCAGGCGTTTCGACGTCTTGCCGGCGGCGATGAAGCTGATCATGACGAATGCCAGTAAGAATACCCACGCCCACGCGACCGTGCGCACGAGCGTCTGATGGATGAAGTCGTCGGCGCGGCGCGTGTCCTGTTTCAAAACGATGGCCAAGGGGAAACGCTCTAGCCTCGCTACGGCCGCCAGCATCGCTGTGCCCGCCGAGTCGTACATTTTGGTCCCGTAGCGGGCGTCCGCCGCGGCGAGGAGGGAGACATAGACGTCTCGGTCGGCCGGGTCGAAATCGCCGCGATGCAAATCGGCCAGCAACTCACCGTCGGCGTAAGCGACGCCGCCGACGACGCCGCCTTGCGCTGGCAGGGCTTCGAGCAAGCGGGTTTTCCATACCGCCATGACGGCCCAAAGATTCTCTTGGCTGGCGCCTTCCTGGAAGCGCACAGAAATCGCCATGGCGGGCAACCCGGTGGAACCTTCCAGGTCCGCGACCTGGACGTTGCCGCTCACCTTGGCCAAGTCCTTCACCCAACGCGCGGCGAAAGCTTTCAGGTTCTTGGCGACTTCCTCGGGGTTTTTGTCTTGCATGCGAATGTCGTCGGCGTGCTGGGTGAAAGCAAAGAGCCGTGCCGCAACGTCCGTAGGTTTCACTACGGCGAAGGCCATGACGTCGTGATTGGACGAAACGAAGCTTTGGAGATAAACGGAGGCGTCGGCTTGAGAGGTTGCCGCCAGATAATGCACAGGCACCGAAGCCAGGCTCACCCAGTAGTCGAAGGTTGCGCCGGCCGAGTTGGCGATCTCGCGCGCGCGTTGGGCGGTGGCGTCCTCGAGCCCGTGGCGCAAGTGATCCTTGAAGCGCATGAGGTAGAAGCCGGAGACTCCCGCGATGCAGGTGCCAAGGCAAACGCTCATCAACAAAAAGAGTTTCGTGCTCAACGAATGGCGCCAAAGAACTCGCATGGGACCTCCCTCAGCTTTTTCGGCGAAAGGAGAAAGTTATTGAATTCAGAGCTGTTTTTGGCTCTGATTAAAGCGCAACTAAGGGCGTTTGCCCGAGCAAGGTCAAGCGTTTGGCTGACCTCGGCGGCGTTCGATGTTACGTTTCGGGACAAACCGCAGCGCGAGGTTCCCAGTGACGGAAAAAGTGATGATCGGCCTACTCCCCGTCCGCGACGCCGAGCAACTTCGGACCCGGCTCGAACGCCAAGGCATCGCCGTGGCGCTCGCTTTCAATCACGTGACCTGCACGACCGGCTGCAGCCCGAGCCAAGAAGTTTGGGCGCATCCCGAAGACGTCGCGGAGATCGAGGGACTATTGAAAGCTGCGCACGTGAAGATGATCACCGACATGGGCCTCGATCCCGAGGTGCTGGCGCAGGTGTTCGACCCCGAAAAGGAAAAGGCGGTGTGCCCGGCGTGCGCGACGGAGTTCTCGACGACGCTGAGCGAGTGTCCGGATTGTGGGCTGGGGTTCGGCGGGTAAGACAGGTCTGACTCACGAATTGATATTCGAGATTCGATACTCGATTGAGGAATCTCGAATCTCGAATCTCGTCCAACGCCCACTTCCTTAGAGCTGGAACCTCTTGTATTCGCTCTCCACCGCTTGCTTCACCGTCGCCCCGGCCTTGTCCAGCGCCACGAACTTCGCCGCTTCCCGGTTGTCCCGGAACTTGAATTCCACCGACGCTCCGCCCTCTCCCGCAAGCGTCTTCGGCGACAGCACGACCCGTATCGGCAGCCCAATCAAATCGGCGTCGGCGAACTGCGAGCCGGCCTTCTCGTCGCGGTCGTCGAAGAGAACGGCGATGCCCAGAGCCTTGAGTTCGTTGTAAAGCTTTTCGCTGGCCTTGGCGACGGTCTCGTCGGCGCGGTTCAGCGCGCAAAGGTGGACATCGTACGGAGAGATCGAGATCGGGAAGACGATCCCTTTGTCGTCGTGGCTCTCTTCGATCACCGACGCCAGGATCCGCGACACGCCGATGCCGTAGCAGCCCATGACGTGTGGCTGCGCCTTGCCGTTTCGGTCGAGGAAAGTGCTCTTCATGGCTTTGCTGTACTTGGTGCCCAAGTGGAAGATGTTGCCCACCTCGATGCCGCGCGCGTCGACCAGCGGCGCATTGCATTTCGGGCATGGGTCGCCAGCGCGAGCCGTGGCGATGTCGCCGGATTTGACGCGTTTCTTGCTGTCTTCCGTCAACTGGGCGAGGAAGTCCCGCTCCAGGTTGAAGTTGGTATAATGCTGGTCCGGTTCGTTGGCGCCGGTGACGACGTTGCTGACTTTCAGGAGCGACAAGTCGAGGGCGACCAAGCATTTGTCGAGGTTGAGGCCGATCGGACCGGTCGCGCCGGCGACGGCGCCAGCCAGTTTGATCGAAGCTTCGCTGGCCGGAGCGCACTCTGAGCCGATCAAGGTGCGGAGCTTCATCGGCACCACGTCCAGGTCGCCGCGGACGAAGGCGATGACAGGGAGCTTGGTCTTGCCGGTCTTGTCCTTCCGGTCGTTGATCTCGAACATCACGGCCTTGGCCGTCTGCTCGGCCTTGACGCTCAAAAACGCCACCAGGTCCTCGATGGTCTTTTGGCCAGGCGTCGGCACTTTCTTCAGCGGCTCCTCCGCCGTTCTCAAGTCGTGGTAAGGCGACGTCGCCACCTCTTCGTTGGCGCGGTAGTCGCATTTGGCGCAGAGGATCAGCTTGTCCTCGCCCGTCGGCACGACGAGCTGGAATTCGTGGGAAAACCGGCCGCCGAACATGCCGTTGTCGCTCATGACGCTGGCGACGTTCTTCATGCCGCAGCGGGCGAACGTCCGCTCGTAGGCGGCGTGGACACGGTAGTAGTACTTTTCGAGATCCTCTTCGGACTCGTGAAAGCTATAGCCGTCCTTCATGGTGAATTCACGCGTCCGGATCAAGCCGCCGCGCGGCCGGGGCTCGTCGCGGAACTTCGTCTGCACTTGGTACATCATGGCGGGGAGCTGCTTGTAGCTCGTCAACTCGGTGCGCGCCAAAAAGACGACGGGCTCTTCGTGCGTCATGTTGAGCACCATCGGCTTGTCGTGGCGGTCGTTCAGGCGAAACATCGACTTGTCGATCGCCGAATAGCGGCCGCTCTCGTCCCAAAGCTCCTTGGTCGCCATGCAGGGCATCGAGATCTCTTGGCCTTCGACTTTGTTCATCTCGTCGCGGACGATCGCTTCGATTTTGGTCAACGAACGCTTGGCGAGCGGCAAGAAGCCGTAGAGGCCAGCGGCGTACTGGCGGACGAAGCCGCCGCGCAAGAGGTACTGGTGGCTGGGCAAATCGGCGTCGCGCGGGGTTTCGCGGATGGATCGGCCTACGAGCTGGGACATGCGCATACGGGAACTTCCTCCTGGCGATTCGAGCCCCCAGTTTAGCGGATCAGGCGAGGGGCCGCGAGGGCGGAAGTGGCCCGAATTTTGCCTTTACGAACCTGGTCTTTTCGTCTTAAACCAGTGTCCTTCCCTCGTCCTTGGAGACCCCATGAAGATTTCCCTCGTTCTGACGGCGCTCGTCGCCCTAACTTCCGTCGTCGGTTGCGGCACTTCCCGGCTGTCCGTGGCCCAGGTGGCTGAACGCCACGACGTGCCGCCAGCAAACGTCGCCGCCGCCGACGTCCAGACCTTTTTGACGCATGCTTCGGCGCTCGCCGCGTCGACGACGACCACTGGCACGATACCCGTGCTCGAATTCCTGAAGCTGATGCCGCTCCAAAACGGCCCCCGCCAGGCGCTCGCCAGTGCCTTTCCAGGCGCCTTCGTCGCGAATTGCGCCTCCGGTCGCTGCCAGGTGGTGGCGCACGGCAACGCCGCTTCGGCGGTCATGGAAGTCACAATCGACGGCATCGTCAACCCGACCTTGGTGCTGTCGCCCACGGTTACCGCGAGTTTCGTGATGCGCGGAGACCACGCCGTCGAATTCTGCGGCATGGACGGGCTCGACGTGCGGCAATTCATTTTTAGCCGCGCTGTCCAAGGCCTTCGGCTATCGCTCGACGCCGGCCAGCCTCACTTGAACGTCAACATCGACGACGACGGCGCCAACTATACCTGTAACTGAGCTTGGTTACGCTCGTCAAACACAGAAAGTGCGCGGTTCTGCGGCTTTCGGCGACGACCGGTCGACAAGCCGCCCAAGCCCAGGTTATGAACCCCTTCACGTAGAACCTTCGGGGGGTGTTCCATGGGCTTTCGGACTCTGCAATTCGCGACCGTTCTCGTCGCGGCCTTGAGCCCGGCCTTCGCCAAAGCCGACATGGCGGTCAGCTGCCTTTGCGGCCGCGACGACAACATTCATCTCTACTACGTCGACGCTGGCTCGCTCGTCCGCGCCATCTGCCCGTTGGACACGACGCTTTTCGACCGGAGCACTTGCCGCGACGTCGTGACGTCCTTGCCGGTAATGAAGGTCATCGACTCGATCGACGCGGCGTACGACCGTGAGCCGACCCGTTTGATGAAGCTCCGCGACGAATTTTACGCCAAGGTCGTACGCACCGACTTGAAGATCGACGAGTACCTCGCTGGGTCCCTGCCAACCGCGCCCGTCGACGAGCTCGAAGCCGAGCTCAAAGCCCAGGAAGCCGCGCGCCAGGCGCTCACCGTCGCCATCAAGGATCTGGAAGACCAAGTTGCTCGCATCCAAGCCCGCTTGGCGACGACGCCGAACGCGGATTTGGCCCAGCAATTGGCCGCCGTCGTCCAAGAACTCTCCACCCGCCGGACCGAACTCAGCGACAAAGACGCGCGGTTGACCGTGGTCCGCCGCCAGCTCGTCGACGCTTACGCGACGCTCGCCAGCGTCCAGGACTTCAAAGATCTGGTCCACGCCCGCTTCTCGTTCGGCATGCAACTCGACGGCGCCAACGCCTCGCTGAAGGACGCCATGGCGGCCCTCGTCGTCGCCAAACGCCACGAGCAAAAGCTCTTCGACCAGGACTACGTTTGGGAAACGCTAAATTACTCGCGCGACTCTTCTCGCGAATCAGCCTTCGCCGCCCAGCTCGAAGGCGCCTTTGAACGCGTCAGTTCGCGCCACGATTAGAGTCGGGCGATTGGGTGAAATTCACTGCAGCTGTCGGCAATCGAGGCCAGTGCGAGCTGCTGGGCGACCGACGGCTCCCCTAGGGGCGTTTCGGCCATATGGCATGGATTCTGCTAGCTCCTGAGAAAGGAGGTGCACCTCTATGCGTACGACCTGCAACGCCCTTTACGATTTCTCAGTAATGGCGACGGACGGTGAACTCGGTCGCGTGAAGGACATTTACTTCGACGACGAATCGTGGAACATCCGGTATCTGGTCGTCGACACCAGAAAGTGGCTCGCCGGCCGGAAGGTCCTCCTAACGCCGCAGTCGATTGCGCGCATCGACGTCCGCGAGCGCCAGCTGCACTTCGATCTGACCACCGACCAAATTCGCCGCAGTCCGAGTCTGAACGAACACCTACCGCTGACGCGAGCGCATGAGATCGCCTTGCACGAGTTTTTTGGTTGGAACCATTACTGGACTTACGGCGGCATGTTCGACTTCCGCCTGCCGATTTCGGACAACGGCGTCGGCGAAGGCATCCCTACGGTGGGAGAAGAGCGCCGCGCCATGGCGAACATCCACCAAATCGGCGAACCGCATTTGGCGAGCTGCAAAGACTTGCTGCACTTCGAGATTCAGCTGAATCCCGAGGCGAAGAGTTTGGCGAAGCCGGAGGTGTATGGCGAGCTTTGGGACTTCGTGGTCAGCGCGGACGAATGGAACTTGCCCTTTTTTGTCGTCGAGGACTCCGCCACCGGCGGGTCTAGAAAAGTGGTGCTGCCGACGAGTTCGATTACCGTGATTGACGCCGAAGACATGATCATCCGGGCGTCTGCGCCTGGGGTTGCGGCGGCGCCGGCAATAGAAGAATTCAACCAACTCGGCGGTGGGATCTAGCCGCGCTCGTCGCTCGTATCGCGCGATGACTCGGTGTTTAACCCCGAATTCATCGACTCCACGCTTTACGCGACCCAATCGATCAACCCGGAAGGCGTTGAGAGCGGCAAAATTCGGGTACAACTATTATCCCGGTTTGCGGCGCTGAGTTTCGATCGCGACACCGAATGCGCGGCGTCTTCGGCTTCCGAACAATAAGGAATATCGCCAAATTGGGCATTTCTCCCGGCCATCCAGCGCCTCTGCCCACGACCCCACGCACACGCGCCTCGACGAGCGCGGCGTTTCCATGTACCATACATATGTATGGAAGAATTCAAAGTCAAAATACCCAAACATCACGTCCCTCTAGGCCTGCCGGCCCTAGACCGCTTCCTGCGTGGAGGGCTTCCGGCGGGTTCCGTCAGCGAGTGGGGAGCGCCTTGGGGCCAAGGTGGACGGGAACTATTGTTGAGAGCCCTCGGCTCCGCCTCGCGGCGCGACACCGATGCGCGTTTGCTTTGGATTTCCGTAGATAAACATTTAAATGTTTATAGTCCGCGCTGGCGAGCGCTCGGCGTCCCTCTCGAGCGTTGGCGCTTCGCCCGCGTCGACCGGCCGGTGAAGGAGTTGAAACCGGTGCTGCTGTCGCCGGTGTTCCGCTTCCTGGTCTTCGACGCGCCGCGGAATTTGTCTCCCGACGACTTGGCGTTCTTGGCCATTCAGGCCAGGCACAATCGTCAGTTCATCCTGGTGCTGCGCGACGGCTGGCTCGGCGGCGACCAGGGCAACGTCTTCGCGAGGCTGCGCATCAACTGTCACTACGACCCGACGAGCCGGAGGTTCCACCTGACGCCGATCCGGGGATTGCCGCCGGGGGAATTGTGGCTGAGCCGCCAAGAACTCGAGGAGGAGCCGTCATGACTTATCTCGCCGTCATGCGCCCGCGCCACGCGCCGGAGTTGCAGGCCCTCAGCTCGCGGCTGATGTGCTGGAAGGAGGACGTATGGCTCGTCGACCTGTCGGTGACGACGTCCTATTGGCAGGCCCAGGCGGCGAGGAGCGGGCTTTCGCTCACCAACCTCTGGCGGAGTTTGCTCGCCGGGCTGTTGGCGGAGGACGGCGCCGCGGCGTTGGCGGAGCACCCGTTCCGCGCTCTACTTTTGGCGAGGCAGCTTTCGGGGCGGCGCCTCTTCGGTCTGGTGTCGGAGACGGAGAGGGTCGGTGCGGGACTTTGGCGCGACATTTCGTGGACGAGCTTTGTCGACGTCGCGGAGGAAATCCTGCCGCACTTCGCGGCGCGCCACGATGCCCGAGGCAACGCGCCGAGTTTCAGGCAAAAGCTCGGGTTGATGCAGCGCGCCATGTTGCGCCTCGGCGTCGCCCTGCCGTGGCAGCTGGCGGAGATGGAGCCTTTGGCGATGCGCCGCCGCTTCGGGGCGCTCTTCGGCGACATCTGGCAGTGGTGCTTCGGTAACGGGGCGCCCCAGGATTTCCCTTGGACGAGCTTTCGCTTCGAGACACCGCCGCGCGTCGACCGCTCGCTCGAGTACGGGATCAACGATTGGCAGACGCTCGAGCCGTGGCTGAAGGAAGACTTGGACCGCCTCTGCGCCGTCCAGACGTGGAACGCTCAGGAGCGGTTGACGGCGCTCAACTGGCGGCTGATTTTCGACGATTTGACGGAAGCGTGCCTCGAGGTGCGCTTCCGCCACCCGCACGGGCTCCACAAAGAGCTCGGCCGGCACCCGACGGCTTTGAAGCAATGCCTTTACGCTTACGAGGCGCTGCCTCGCGACCCTACTCTACCCGCGCCGCCGCTCGTCGCTTGGCAACTCGAGGCGACGGAACGTTTGACGCCGTCCGCGGCCAATCGCTCGCTCTTCGGCGAGGCCGACGAACGCGACGAGGCCTTGGTCGAGCTAGAGAACAAGCTGCGCGTGCCGCTCCTCAGCTACGCGCCGCGGCAGGATTGGGTGCCGGAGGATTCGCAGGTGTTCGCCGTGGGCAAGCAGGCGCAGGACGCCGCTCCGTCACCGGAGGCCGAGGCGTCGCTCGACGCCTTGGCGGCGACGAGACCGCTTTTTCTCTACGGGAAGCCGCAAGCCTTCGACCCAAAGAGAGAAGCTTACGAGCTGCGCTTTTTGGAGCGGACGATGAGCAAGTGGTGGCACCAAGGCGGCGCAGGGAAGACGGAACCGAGCCGCGACTACTACCGGGCGACCGACGCCCAGCAGCGCTCTTACTGGGTGTTCCGCGACACGGCGGGCAAGTGGTTTCTCCACGGCGTCTTCGCCTAAAAGATTTGCGGAGTGAGGGAACGATGACCGACGCCTTGGCGCTGCTCGACAAATACGGCTGGCACGAGTGGCTCTGCCACACCAACTTCAGCTTCCTGGTCGGGGCCTCGCACCCGCGCCAGTATTTGGAGCGGGCCTTGGCGCTCGGTTACCGCGGGGTGGCGACGACGGATTTCGACGGAGCGTACGGGCTGGCGAGGATGCACCTCGAGCTCAGGCGGCTAGCCGGCAAGACGCCGCCTTTGAAATTGATGCACGGCGCCGAGCTGCACTTCGCGGCCGATCACGAGCTGCCGGTCGTCTACCAAGACACCTTGGCCTTGGTGGCGCGCTCGCGCCTCGGCTACCAGAACCTCTGCCGCCTCCTCACCTTCGCCCATCGCGGGGGGAAGAGCGGCGCGCACGTGCCGCTCGCCAACATACTGGCGCACCCCGTCGACGACTTGATCGCCATCCAGCCGGCGCGCGGCATGATGCGGCGCGGCGAGGCGGCGGCGAAGGCTTTCGCGGAGCGCACGGCTATGCTGGTCGACCATTTCGGTGGGCGCTTGCACTTTGCTTTTAGTCGTCATTTGAATCCGGCGGAGGACTGCTGGCAGGCGCCGCACCGCGCCTTGGCGACGCGACTCGGCGTCCCGTGCCTGCTCGCCCAAGACGCCTTCTTCCACGCGCCCGCCGAGAAGGAAGTGAGCGACCTGCTGACGGCGATTCGCACCAACCTCACCCTCGCCGAGGCGTCGAGCCAGATGTTCGTCAACGGCGAACGGTCCTTGGCGGCGCGGGCCGACTTGGCGCGGCGTTACGGTTCCTTGCCGTTCTACGAGGCGGCGCTCAAGACCGGGCGCGAGCTCGCCGACGGTTGCGCCTTCAGCTTGGACGAGCTGAAATACAATTATCCGAAGGAGATGATTCCCGCGGGCCTGACGGCGCAGGAATTCCTCGAGCAGCTGATCTGGAGGAAGGCTCCCGAACGCTACCCGGAGGGCGTGCCCGACAAGGTGAAGGAGCTGCTTCGCCGCGAGCTGGCCCTGATCGCGACCTTGACCTTCCCCGACTATTTCCTGACCGTCTGGGAGATCGTGGCGTGGGCGAGAGAGCAAGGGATTCTCTGCCAAGGCCGCGGCTCGGCGGCAAATTCCGCCGTGTGCTTCGTCTTAGGCATCACGTCGGTGAACCCGGCGACCTTCGAATTGGTGTTCGAGCGTTTCATCAGCGTCGAGCGCGGCGAACCGCCGGATATCGACGTCGACTTCGAGCACGAGCGGAGAGAAGAGGTCATTCAATACATTTACCAACGCTACGGGCGGGCGAAGGCGGCGATGGTGGCGAACGTCATCACGTTCCGCCGGCGCGGCGCGTTGCGCTCGACGGGGAAGGCGTTGGGCGTGCCCGAGGGCATGCTCGGGGCGGCCTCGGAACTGCTGGAAGCGCGTTTTTTCCGCGGTTCCAGCGCGGAGGAGGTGTTGAAGACGGTGCGCCAGGACTTGGCCCCCGAGCTCCGGACGGCGCCATTCGAGCTCTGGGCGAGCATGGCGGAACGCTTGCGCGGGTTCCCGCGCCACTTGGGGATTCACTCCGGCGGCTTCATCCTGAGCGATCAACCGCTCGACTCGCTCGTGCCGCAAGAGCCGGCGACGATGCCCGGCCGCTCGGTCGTGCAGTGGAGCAAGGAGGACATCGAGGGGCTCGGCTTCTTCAAGATCGACCTCTTGGCGCTCGGCATGCTGACGGCGCTCCGCAAGGGCTTCGACTTGATCGAGCACCACGAGGGGAAAAGGCTGACCTTGGCGACCATTCCCGCCGACGATTTGCCGACTTATCAAATGATCCAGCGCGCCGATACCGTCGGCACCTTCCAGATCGAGTCGCGCGCCCAGATGTCGATGCTGCCACGGCTGAGGCCCGCGGTCTTCTATGACCTCGTCATCGAAGTCGCGATCATCCGCCCGGGCCCGATCCAGGGCGGCATGATCCACCCGTTTCTTAGGCGCCGTAACGGCTTGGAAGCCGTCACTTTTCCCGACGAGCGCCTCCGCCCGATCCTGGCCCGGACGCTCGGCATCCCGATCTTCCAAGAGCAGGCGATGCGCATTGCCATGGCGGTGGGCGGCTTCTCCGCCGGCGAGGCCGACGAGCTTCGGCGCCACATGGGCGCTTGGTCGATCAAGGGCGACATCGGCCCGTGGTTGACGCGCATGGCCGATGGCATGCGGCAGAACGGCATCGCCGAGGAGTTCGTCGTCTCGATCTTGAATCAGATGCGCGGCTTCGCCGACTATGGCTTCCCCGAATCGCACTCGGTGTCGTTCGCACTCTTGGCTTACGCTTCGTCTTACATGAAGCGCCATCACCCGGCGGCGTTCTTCGCGGCGCTGCTGAACGCGCAGCCGATGGGCTTCTACTCGCCGCATGCGCTCATTCAAGGCGCGCAGCGCGACGGCGTGCGCATCTTGCCGATCGACGCTAACGCCTCCGAGGTCGACTGCACGCTGGAAGGGGGAGCCTTGCGTTTGGGTCTCCGCTACGTCAACCGCTTGAGCGAAAAGGGAGCGCAGCTCGTGGTGCGCCGCCGCGCCGCCGTCGGCGGGCGCTTCTTCGATTTAGGCCATTTCCTCGGCAGCGTCGCGCTCTACCGGAGCGACCTGACGTCGCTCGCCGCCGCCAACGCCTTGCAGGGCTTCGGCCTTGGGCGGAAGGCCGCGCTGTGGCTGGCGGAAGCCGCGCCGCTCCATGCCAAGCTCGAGGACTTTGAGGAGGACGTCGCCTGGGCGGAAGAGTCGTCGATGGAACGCATCCAACAGGACTTCGCCGCGACGCCGACGTCGCTTGGGCCGCATCCGACGACGGTCATTCGCGACGAGCACTGGTGTTATCCTTTGCCGCCCTCTCGTCTCGTCTCGGCCAAGGATTTGCCGGGCGCCCCGGCCAACCAGATCATCGAGGTCTTCGGCATGGTGCTCGTGCGTCAGGCGCCGCCTTCCGCCAATGGCATGGTGTTCTTAACCCTGGAGGATGCGACCGGGTTTCTGAACTTGGTCTTCACGCCCCCCGTTTACGCCAAGCTCTACCGCTTGATCGAGAAGCAGGCGTTCCTCTGCGTCAAAGGCCGATTGCAGAAAAACAACGAAAGCCACTCACTGATGGTCATGCACATCCACGAGCCCATGACCCGTCAAGGCGACGTCATCCCGCTCACTACCCCCGTCGCCCCAGGCGCCGCCCTCACCAGCCACGAACTCCAACCCACCCGAAACTACAGCTGAAGTCGGCGAAAGAAGGGTTTGGTCTATTTCCGGAGGCGGGTGACGACCCAGCCTTTGGGGAGGGCGGAGGAGGAAGAGACGCGAGAGAAGACCCAACCGAGAGAGGTCGGCTCAGAGAGAGCCATGAACCGCTCGCGGTCCTCGACTCCGCGGTTGTCGACTACCAACCGCGCCGGGTCGCTGACGTCGAACTGCCATTTGCCGGTTTTATCGAACTCGCTGAAAATCGGCAAGAAGAAGTACGGAATCCCGGCGGCCTTCAAGCGCGCCGGAGGGAACATCAAATCCGAGATGGTGATGCCGGACGCCGAGAGGTCAAAGCGCGCCATGACGAACGAGCCGTTGTCTTGTTCGGTCTGGGCGTAGTAAACGCCGCCGATCCGGCAGACGTTCGCGATCATGACGCCGACGTCGTCGCCGCCCGAAGCGAAGTTCGCGCCTTTGGTCCGTTTGAAAAAGCGCCCGATCTGCGGAACGCGGGTCACCGTGCTCTTCGGCGCGGCCAATTCGAAGCCGTCCGCCGCCTCATGAATGATGAACTCGGTTTGCTCTTGGCCGGTCCATGCGCCGGTTTGCGCCGTTTCTTGCGCCGGCATCGACAGACGGTAACGACCCTCGGAACCAGGAGGGAAGGCCATTTCGCCGTCGCTGCAGAGAGGGCGACGGAGGTTGGTCCCGCAGCCCACGAGAGTCATCGTCACACATGCTCCGGCGACACCAAGAATAAGCTTTTTCATCAGTGGCCTCCGGCTTTCAGGAAGTTCAGCACGGGAATGGTCGACATGTAAGCGGCACCCCGCCAAGGCACCATTTCGTAATACTCCACATCACGCCCCGGCTTCAGTTTCGCCCGGCGCTTGCCCCTTGCTGCATGCGGCGGCTCCGGAATACGCAGCATCGTCGGCAAGCCGTTGGCGTCATAAACGATGATCTGCTCGATCAGGTTCCAGCCCGAATGCACCAAGCTCGCGAGCGCCGTCGCGTGGCCGGCCGCCAATTCGTCGGGAAAGGCGACGACCGTGACGTCCCCTTGGCGGATCTCGGCCAAACCGAAAGCCGACTGGTCCGTCGCGTCGATATGCAGTGTCAAATGCTCGCGGTCCAAGTCGAGCCCGTGGATCACCGGTCCATCCGAGTCCGCGACCGGATGCTCGACCGTCGCGACGTGCGGAGTCAGGAGCCGCACGTCCGGGCCCGTCGTCCGAAACGCTCCTTCCGCCGGGCACTTCAAAACAGGCTGCGCCGGGTCGTCGCGGTAACAGTGCACCTGCCGGTCGCCGTCCCCTTCGATGTCGACCGACAACACCTCGAGGCCATCGGCGCCGAAGCTCGTCGTCAACGGAAAGCACGCCTTGAACCAGTTTTTGTCTCCCACCCACTCGATCGTTTTGAAGCTGAAGTGGTCGGGGACGCCCTTCAAACTGAGACCGGTCAAACTCGCGGCCGTGAACGCGGCGCGCAGATCGTCGACCTCGACAAAGTAGCAGGCCGTGTCGCCCACTTGATAGGGCTCGCTCCGCTCGGTGCGGATGTCCTTCACTTCCGGCGAGCGGCTGACCCGGTCGATGGTCTTCTTGACGACGTCGAGCTGGCGAGCTCCCGCTTCGTCGGCGGCGTCCTTCTGCCATTCGAGACGAATCACTTGCCGCTTGTCGACCAGGTAATATTCGAGTGCTTGGTTGGCGTCGTCGCCCTGAGCCGACGACGAGTAGCCCATGAAGGCGCCGTCGCCCCGGTTGAACGGCTGCCAGATGACGTTCGGGTGACGGGCCTCAATCACCGGCAAGAGTTTGGCATCGCAGCCCTCCTGGCAATCCGCCGGGAAATCAGCGATGAACGTGATCTTCAGCCACGTCGTGCCGCCCGGAGCCATCATCGTCCAAGTCTCGGCCGTCTCGTCACCGAGCGCCGGGCGGGACTTAGGCAAAGGTGTAGACGTTTCACCGCAGCCGTTGCAGGCCCAATCGTTCGGCCCAGCGACGTGGAAGTCGAAGGCGTCGTTGGTGAAGTGCTTCCATTCGTTGCCTGCGCCGACGCCGCCTTCGCCCTTCGTCGCCATCATCAAAGAAGCTGCTAGCAGTAGCCAACGTCCCACCCTCGTCATTCGGCCGCTCCTTTGTCGCTGGTCATCGGAAAGAGTTCGCAGTGGAGATGAAAGACTTCCTCGCGCGTCGACTCCGCCTCGACCAGGACGTCGACCTCGCGGAAGAAGCGTTGGATCATTTCTTTGATGACCGGCACCTTGCTCATCGGCACGGCGAAGGTCAAGCCCTCGAAGTGGCGTTTGTCGCGCGGCAAGGTCAAGGCCGGAAAGGCGCGCTCCAGG
>JAYWBY010000019.1:0-2657 GCA_043781115.1 Pseudomonadota bacterium | reverse complement strand
TGGCATGGAAGTCGAAAGAGTTCAGGCCCGTGGATCCGACTGTCGCGAGCCCTTGGCCGAAGAGATCGGCGAACAGCATCATGGCCGCAAGACCTTCCATCTTTCGCGCCCCGAAGTTCGGGAACGACTGTTGCGCAAGGCCGGCGTAGCCCTTGATTTTCTCGAGTTGCGCCGTGAGTAAGGCGTGGGCGTCGAGCATCTGGTCGCGCACTGCCTTGACCTGCCTATCGCCGGTCAAGTTATCGAGAATGCGCACCGGGTTGCCTTCTTGAGCGCGCGACATGTAGACCGCCGGCACGTCGATCGCGCCGATGAAGTTGCCGACGCTCAGGCCCGGGTTGTTGACGCCGCCGGAGGAGTCGATGATCGGGTTGTTGATGGTTACGCTGCCGATCGGGCTGTAGCCGGAGTAGCTTTGGAGCATTGCGTATTCGAGCGTGCCGACCCGGGGAATTGCCGCGCGACGGTGAACGCCTTCGCTGCCGGTCATGCCGATCGAGGCAATGACCGTGATCTGACCGCGCTCGTCGTCAGTAAGGGGGGCCTTGTCGGCGACTCCCGGAAAGGCCGTGGTTCCGTCGATCTTGCCGGTGGTCAGAATTTTGTAGGCCCACTCGTTCATGATGGGATGCGGATCGGCGGCTTTGCGCGTTTTGCCTTGGACTGCCGCAGTCATGGCGCCGTAATTGAGCGTAGTTAAGGGATTGTATTGCGGGCCGTGGTCCAGCAGATGAAGCTCATTGCGGATGTCGTGTGAAGTCTCGTAAAAGACCCGATAAACGCCCGGCGCCTCCGACGTCGCGGCCATGGCTTCGCTGACGAAGAGTAGGGAAGGGCCAAAGCGCAAGGCGTCCGCTATGATTTCCGCGGCGTCATGAGTCCAAAGGCCCGGAGTCTCTCGGGTGACTTTCGCCAAGAATGCCGACAGGCCGCCGATGCCTTGGCGCTGCAGGAAGTTATACATGCCGTAGCCGGCGGTGCCCAACAGGGCGGACTTGAGCAGCTCGCGACGGCGCAACAAGAATTGCTGCGTTTGCGGCTTCATTGCCGGTCGTTTGGGCATGCTCATTTTTAAAGTCCTCCTTAGTCGCACTGGATCATTTGTCCTGGGGGGCGGCCGCGGCGAACGCCGCCGAACCCAAGATCGTCGCAAGCGCCTGGCGCGCTTGGACGCCTCCTCCCGCGCAAAGGACTTGGATGGCGTCGACGGCCTTGTCCAAAGCCTTGTCGTCATACTGCGCAATGCATTTGTGGAGCAGGATCTTGGTTTTTTCCTTGGTGTCGCAGAGCGACCCCGGATCCTGCACGCTGTGGACATAGACGTCGGCGGCCAAAGCCATCGCTTGGAGATATCCCGGCGTCAGCTCGTTCGACAACGTATCGGTGCGGCCGGCGAGCTCGGGAGACCAAAGCTGATCTTTCAACACGTCATAAATGTTCTGCCCCTGGACCGCGCATTTGTCGGCGCCGAGGATGGTCAACTTGTCGCCAGGGGCTGGTGCAGCGGCGGTCTTCGCGCCTTGGCAACGACCGGGGGCGAACATGTCGGCGCTGACGACGCCCAAACCGCCGCCTAGGCACGCCTCGGCGGCGGTTTTGAGCTGCAGATAATTCTTCACCGCGAAGCCTGTGCCGCGGAGGCCTTTGTAGCTGTCGATACCCTCGATGCCCTTGGTGTCCTCCAGAACCACGACCTCGTGCGGGGCGTCGTCGCCGCCAGCCCCGCCGCCGCCCGCGGCCGGACGGCTTGGCGCATCGCTGTTTTTCTTGTCGCTCGAGCACGCAGCGGCACAAAACACGGCGATCACCAGGCACGCAAGTTTTTGGCCGGGATTCGTCTTCATTTGTTCTCCACCGCGCACGAGAAAGTTTCCGATTCGAAGTAGGCCTTGAAGATCGGCAGAAGCATGCCGTTGCCTTTCTGCGAAGCACCGCTCAACGCGGCGATGACTTCTTGGTTGGTGAGCGCCGTATTGCTGAGGGCGCTCGGAATGAATCGCGCCAAGCCGTGCACCAGCACCGAGCCGTCGCCGATGATGTAGTCGGAGAGATCGGCTATCGTCTGGACTTTCTTCAGCGACTTGGCGCCGTTCCGGTTGGCGATGCACTGCTCCTGCGACGCGGAGTTCTCGGCGAGAAAGCCCTTCAAGGTGTCGACGGTCACGGGAGCTAAAGCGCCGGAGGAGAGGTCGAGATTCTGGATATTCGGCTGGGTAGCCATCTTCACCAGGTCAGCATAAGGGTTTTTGGGGTCGGCGACGTTGAACGCCGTGTCGGGGATCACCAGACCGTTTTCGTCGAACGGCCGGAACACGTAGGAGGCGAGCCCCAGATGCTTCTGCAAGTGACAGCCGTAGCAAATGGCGCCTTCGCGCGGCACGGCCATGGCGCCGCGCGGCGCTTTCGGTCCATCGGGCTTGGCGGGATCATCGACCACGAAGCGCACGTCCTTGGTGGCGATGCATTCGGGGATGACGCCGGGTTTTTGTCCCGGGGGGCCGTCGGTTTGGGCCATGAGGCGCTCGCCGCGCACGATGGCGTGAATCTCGCCGCCGCGCTTGTAGTTGTTGTTGCTGGCGAGGAAACTCGAGGGCGTCGACTTCAGGAAGCCGACCGAGCCGAAGAAGTTGCCGCGGCGCTGGCTGAGCGTGCAGTCG
>JAYWBY010000018.1:0-2657 GCA_043781115.1 Pseudomonadota bacterium | reverse complement strand
AGCAGCGTCGTCGAACTTCAGGATGGTCTTTTCGTCCATCAACACGGCGCCGAAGTGCGCCGTCAGGAAGTTTGATTTCAAGATGGCCCAATTGCGCGCGAAGGTGAGGATCATCGTCTCTTCCTTCACCGGCCCAAACGTACGCCCGTAGTAGTAGGCGTCGCTTTGGTAGAAGCCGGGCCAGCCGACGTGCAAAGCCGCCGTCGGGCGAAGCCGGTCGTCGCCTTGCTCGACGGTGCCAAAGCCGGCGGCCACCTCCACGGCGCTGGCGGGTGCCGGCGCCAGGACTGGACTTGCCGCAAGAACTAAAAGTAATCTTAGGAGATGGACCAAGGCCGTTTAAATCCTAAAAAAGCTGAGATGTTGACCTTCGCGGTCGAACACATCCTCGACAATAGCAGCACGGATTTTGATCTTTACGTCGAGGCGGGCGAGCGGTTGGCGCTCTATGCCAAGTCCCCCTACAAGTGGTCGAAGGACGAGCTGAGCCGATTGCTAGGTGATGGGCATAAGGCCTTCTTCTATTTTACTTCAGATCGCGCGCGAGTCGAAGCCTACCGGCTCGTTCACCAGAAAGTGAAGATCGACACCTCATCAGCGCCGCCGCTCAGGATCATCAATCTCACCGACGCCGCGGCCGAGTTGACGCGGATTCTCTACAACCACCCGTTGACCGCGGCGTCCATCGACAAATTGAACGAAATCGCCAAATCCATGGTCGACTGCGTCGAGGAAGATCCGACCTGCATCGCGGCCCTTGGTAAATTAGCAAATCATGATTACTACACGTACTACCACAGCGCGCGAGTCAGCGCGTACGCCTTGGCTTTGGCCATGCAGCTGAAGCAAAAGGACCCGGCGAGGCTTACCGAGCTGGCGACGGGCGCGCTGCTTCACGACGTCGGCAAGAGCAAAATAGACTTGCCGGTGCTGAACAAGGCCGGCGCCTTCACGCCCCAAGAGTGGGAGTTGATGAAGCAGCACCCGGTTTTCGGCGAGGCGATCGTTTCGGAGTCGCTCCTCTCGATCATGCCGCGGCACGTCATCCTTTATCACCATGAACGCTTCGACGGCACCGGCTACCCGCATCAGCTCATGGAGCGCGAGATGCTCGAGGAAGTGAAGATCGTCGCTTTCGCCGACGTCTTCGACGCGCTGACGACCAACCGTCCCTATCAGGTCAGCCGCACGAACTTCGAAGCCCTCGAGTTCATCAAGCATAAGTTGTTGAAAAACATGCACAAGGATTCGTACCACGCCATGGTCGAACTGCTGACGACCGTACAGAGGGCCAAGCCCTGAAAAAATCTAGGATTTTTTCTGGCTTTTGACCGGCACATTGCCTAGATTAAGGCTATGCGCGAGTCTCGACGACGGCACGGAACCTGGTCGGCGTGCGCCCTGGCGGGCTTTTTTGCCCTCGCTTTGTCAGGGAGCCCTGGCTTTGCCACGCCCATGCAGCCGATGCCGGAGAATCCCGACGACAACGACCTCGATGAAGTCGACGAGTTGGTCGACGACGGCGAGTTCTTGCCGCGCGCCGACGAGGGCGACAAATCCGCCAACGTCAAACGCATCGACAAAGTCCAAGCCGACGAGCTGAAGCTGTCGCACGACGAGGTCCGCGGCCGCTTCGTCTACTTTCTCTCGGCCGCCGTCGGCAGCAGTAAACCCTGGCAAGCTTACACCTTCGACGCTGGCGTCGTCGTCCGGCCGGACCAGGTTGCGGGAGCTTTCGCTGGCGGCGGGCCGGAGCACTTGGCCGGTATCGTCGACGAAAAATCGTACGACTTGAAGCTCTCCACGCGCAGCGCCGGCGGAACTTGGCGCTATTTTTTCCACAAGATCGAGGGCCTGTCGGTCGAGACCTTAGCGGGGTATTCGGCCTGGGACGGCAACGTCACACCGCACGGCAGCGACGACGTCATACCGGACGAGGAAGACAAGCTGACCTCGTCCTTTCATGCTACGGGCGCTTACGTCGGCGTCAGTGGGGCCATCACGTGGCTTTGGGACTCGGGCCTTTACCTGGAATGGACACTCTGCGGCGCGACGAAGGCGAAAGTCTTTCAGATCGACTACTCGCGCAACTCCGAGCCGGTCAAGAAGGCCGTGGAGAACGACCTCGAGCGCGCCTCCTTCTATGGCCTGAACAACTTCAAAGTCGGGATGTTCTTCTGATGAAAGCCCACGCACCTTTCGCCATCTCGAAGGACTTGAAGGCGGAAGTCGATCGCGAGATCGCCAACGTCCTCGCCAAGGTCACCGCCTTCCGCCACGAATGTCACCATCATCCGGAATTAACCTGGCAAGAGGTGAACACCGCGCAAGCCGTGGCCAAGGAGCTGAAGGCGCTCGGCGGCATGAAGATCACCGAGGGCGTCGGCCGCTTGGGGCTCGTTGCGATCATCGAAGGCGAGGCCGGCGACGGCCCGACGGTCGGCCTGCGCGCCGACATGGACGCCCTGCCGGTCCGCGAAGTCACCGGCAAACCTTACGCCTCGGCGAAAGATGGCGTCATGCATGCCTGCGGCCATGACGGCCACATGGCGAACCTCCTCGGCAGCGCCATGGTCTTGCTGAAGCTCAAAAGGCACTTGAAAGGTCGCGTGAAGCTGATCTTTCAACCGGCGGAAGAAGGCGGCGCCGGAGCCGAC
>JAYWBY010000017.1:0-19212 GCA_043781115.1 Pseudomonadota bacterium | reverse complement strand
GTTCGGTCCGCCCGTGCCGATGAACGCCCCCGCGCCACCCATCGTCGTCCCTCCACCGACGGAGAAACATCCCTCTGATCTCCCCCCATGGGAAGACGACGACGACGCGACCACGGTAGGCACGCAGGCCGCCATCCGGGTGCGCGAGGACGAGCCCGCTCCCGAGACACCGGTGATGGCGCCCGCCCCAGCGCCCGCGCCCGCGCCCGCGCCCACCCCGGTCGATCCGGACGTGGGCGGCGACGACACGCCTCCCGACCCGCCCGTCGTAATCGACCCCGCGACGCTGATCAAGAGTGAACGCTACGGCGCGGTGTTCGACCAAATGACCGCGATCGGCATCCGCGACGGCTCGGGTTACCACACGCTCGGCCTCCTTACGAACCGCGTCAGGCAGAGTCTCTCGACGGTGGCTTCGGACGGCATGAGCGTGTCGCAAACGTTCGGCGATGGCGATTCGCGGAGCGTCGTGCGCCAAGACGTGCAGAGCTCGGCCGGCGACGCCAACCGCATCGGCGGGACGCCGAGTCCTAGCGGTTTGCAGACCATGGACCGGGTCATTGCGCCAGGGTGTCCTTCCGTGTTCGTTTGCATCGACCGGCTGGTCGTCGAACCCAAGGTCGGAACACCGCGGACCATGTGTTTCAAGGATCAGAACGGCGCCAAGGCGCTATTTCCCTATGGCGCCGCGCCGAATTACAAAGCCGCGGACTTCGCCGGCGCATACGGCGATTATGGTCCATACACCGTCGACGCCTATAAAGGCTCCGTCGATTGCGACGACCCGCGCACTCCGGTCCTCTTGGAAGAACGTATCTCCGTCAAAGTCCGCGCCGGCAGCGTCGCCGGCTTGCCTCTTTATATTCACAAGGTCGACGTGGTACCGCCGCAATATTCCGTCGTCTTCACCGTCGAGCGCACGGCGAACGACCTCGACAGTCCCTACATCGATGAGACGATCTCGCTGAACCACGTCGCCAATTACGTCATGAACGAAGACTTGTCCGAGCTCGTCGCGCTCGTCGTCACGACCCGCCAGTCGATCAGCATTCCTCTCGTCAACTTCGACGGAGTCCAAGCCGACTTGCACTTCGAGCTTTGCCTGAATCTGCTCGCGGCTTCCGCCCCGAGCCACTGCACCGCGCCGCCCAGGAGCAGCCGATGAACCGTCCTTGGATGTTAGTGATGATCGCAGCGAGCGCCTTGCCCGGCTGCACGCTATTTTCCAAGAAAGACAAGGTCGACCAGCGGACGCACGTCCCAGGAGAAGCCGCGAAGCCCGAGAATCCGCCCGCTGCCGACGAACCGAAGCGCGAAACCGATTTTCCGGAGGGCCTCCCCCAGCCCACGGGCCAGCTTCCTGCGCGCGACCCGAAGGCCAAGAAACCCAACGTCGATGAGCCGCCGCCGGTGGCGAGCGACCCGAAACCGGTCGACCTGCCGCCGACCAGCGACCTGCCGCCGACCAAGGCAATGCCCGAAGGAGAATTCACGCTCTCACGCACGACTTGTCCTGCGGGCGTCGGTTCGGCCGACGAAGCGCAACTCACCTTGAAGAATCAGGGCGGGAAGCTGACGCTGCAACGCCAGTTGAGCTCGACTTGTATTGGGCACCAGGACGGAACCAGCGAAGCTGAGCCCACGGGGACCCTGGCGCTGAAATTCACGCCGACGACGTGCGACGGAGCCTGCGCCAGCGCCTGCCCGGGGACGCTGCTCGGCGCCGTGTCCGAGACCTTGCACGTCTCGATCGACGGCCAGGATGGTAGGTTCGTGATGACGAGCGCCAAATCGCTCGGCCCGACGATCTGCAACGCGGCGGTGCCGGCCGGCCTCGTCTTCACTTCTACGACTCCGCCTCCCGCGAATTGCGCTAAACATTGGCACCTCGACCATGCCGTGAGATCGGACGACCCCCTCGCCTTCGAAGGCGAGTTGCGCTGGGCCGCAGACCAGCTGAAGAAAGACGAACTGCGCTCGGTGAGCTCGACGGATATCCTTTCCGGGGACTTTACGGTGACGACCAAATTCAAAAATTTCGTGCCTGGCGGCCGCGGCGGTTACTTCGCCGTGAAGCTAGAGGATAAGGACCACCCGGGGATTTACGCCCTGGCCATGGTCGGCAACAACACGGCGGGAGGCGGTTTAGGCCCCATGGTCCTCGCCGGAATCACCAACGACGGCACATTCAACGAACAGGTGAATGCCAAGGTCGGCAGCCGCAGCCTCGGCGCCGGCTCGTTCCGGGTCGCCAAGGCCGGCAAGAGCGTCACCGTCACAATCGAAACCGATGGCGGAAAGCTCGAACAAAAGACGTCCGATGCGTACCAGTTCAGCGACGGCAAGTATGTGCTGCGACTCGAAATGGGAAACAACAGCACTCTGGCCAGTCTGACGGTTCCCACCACCATCGCCATCGAGCAAGTCGTCGTCAAGACCGCGGCGGGCGCGACCCTGCCGGCGTCCGACGAATTCTCGTGCGACACCTTGGACCGCGGGAATCCCTGAGCTCAGGCGTGCCGGGCCGCCGCCTGTTTCGCGGTGGGAGGCAGGACATTGAACTGAGCCAGGCGTTCCGCTAGTACCGGATCGTCCATCTCGATCTCGGCCTTGAGCATGTTGAGGCGCGGCCAACTTTTATTCAGGAAACGCTCGGCGGAGTCGCGGCGGCTGGCGTCGGCTTCCGCGTCCCAAACGAGGCACTCGGACAACGCCACTAGGGCTTTGATTTCGCAAAGGCGCTCGGCATGCAACAGCGCCGGTCCGACGTTTTCCATCTTGATCAAATCGCGGCTCAGGATCTTGACCATGCGCATCAGGTCGGTAGCCTTGACCTCGGAGATAGAAGCGCGAACATTGGCCTTCAAGAGTCTGAGTAGGATCGCCAGCACCGCCGAGCTCTCGAGCTGGCGGGCGCGGTAGAGCTTCTTCCGCAGCGGGTCGTTGGCGCGCAGCGTCTGGACTTTCAAGCCCAACGCCGTCTCGATGAAGCGGCGCGGCCGACGGATGACGTCTTTCAACGTGTCCTTCACGCACATCAACGCCTGAATTTGCGAGGTTCCTTCATAAATCGGCAGGATCAAACTTTCACGCATCCACCATTCGGCCCGGTATTCTTTGGTGTAGCCGTAGCCGCCGTGAATTTGCAGGCCGGTCCTCGCCATCTCGACGCATTTCTCGGCGACGTACCACTTGAGGAGCGGCGTCCAGCGGCGCACCCGCTTTCTGGCCTTGGCGATCTTTTTGTCGATCGCCATGCGCTCGTCTTCCGGCATGTCGGGACGGCGCTTGACGGTGCGTTCGCCCTGGTACATCAGCGACTGGTTCAGGCCGGCTTGATAGCAGAGGCTGCGCACGGCGCGGATTTCCGTTTCCATATCGAGCAAGCGTTCGGCGATCAACTCGTGCTGGGCGATCGGTTTTCCCCAGGTTTTCCTTTGCGAGGCGAAGTCGGCCGCCAACCGGTAAATCGCTTCCATGTAACCGAGCCCTTGGAACGACACGGCGATGCGCGCGTCGTTCATCAAGTGCAGCATGTGCTGAAAGCCTTTGCCGTTCTCGCCGAGCAGGACCGCGCGTGAACCGTCGAAGTTGAGCTCGCAGGTGGCCGAACCGTGGAGGGCCAACTTCTCCTCGATCTTCGTGACTCTGTAGTTGTCCTTGCCGTCTTCCTTGCGCATGCAGAGAAAGAGGTTCAAGTTGCCGAGCCCGGTGGCGCCCTTTTCATTCATGGCCAAGACCAAGGCAATTTCGCCGGCGCCATTACTGATGAAGCGTTTCGAGCCATGGATGCGCCAGGTGCCGTCCTTTTGCTCTTCGCCGTAAGAACGCAGCGCCGCCAAGTCGCTGCCAGCGTCGGGCTCAGTTAGAGCCATGCACCCCGACCACTCGCCGGCGGTTATCCGCGGCAAAACCGCATCTTTTATCTGGTCCGTGCCGAACTTTTCGATGATGTGGCCGACGGCGCTGTACCAGACGATGTTGAGGCCGGTGGACGGGCACGCTCGCATAATCAATTCGCTGGCGCAGGCTTCGAGGACGAACGGCGTGCCGAGCCCACCGTATTTCGTTCCAACCCCGAGGCTGGCACAGCCAAATTCGAGCAACTTCTTCAGGTTGCTGACGACCGAGGGAGGCAGATGTACTTCGCCGTCTTCCAGACGAATCTCTTCCTTCTCGACCTTCAACGCGTTGTTCGCCAACTCGGTTCCGCAAATTTCACCAAGCGCCTCGAAGACATTCATCGCTTGTTCACGGAACTCTTCGACGGTCCCGGCTCCCAGCGCTTGCTTCTCGTCGTCGGACAACCCTTCGAAGAGGGCTTGGAAATCGACCCTTTTCGTCAGATGAAACTTGATGTCCGGGTTGTCGAGGTAGAAGTTTTGTTTGGCTTTCATCGACGGAGCCTCATTTTGCGGCAGATTGAGCGCTGATTCTACCTGCCGCAGCCCCCCTCGGCAACGACCCTATCTATCTGATATAATTTAATAAAAGGATGCCGGGCCGGTCCAGCGCGCCGCCCTGGCGCCTTCTGCGCTAATATATGTCTATGATCCTAATGACTTTTCGACGCTTCTTTCCGAGCTTCCTCCTGGTTTCCGCGTTGGCGCCATGCGCCTCGGCGCGCCCGAGCGACTATCAAACCAACGTCCGCGAAGCCTGCCGCCAAGCCGTGGCCGGCGGCTATTTGAAGGTCTACGACGAAAGGGAAAAGCTCACCGTCTATGTCAAATCCCTGGAAGAGCAAGTCAAAGCGACGGACGTTGCCTTGGCCAAGGCCCGCGTCGAGCTAGCGAAGGCCAAGGACGCGGCGGCCAAACAGAGTTTCGATCTGGCCGTCGCCTCGCGCCGCGACGAGGCCGCGACCACCGTCCAGAATCTCGAAAGCCAGCGCGCCGACTACCTGGCGCTCAAGGTCAAGTCCGTGGACAGTTTGGCGAAAGCCAAGACTGGCGAGCATGACCTGAAGTTGACTGTCGACAAAGTCTTCGCCTTCGAGCGGACCGAGGACAAGGCTGACGGGGGCTATCCCATTCAAATCGCTTACCGGTCGCCTTGCCCGAAGTATCGCCACCTTTGCCCGTTGCCGCCCCGCGACGCTGAATTGCTGGTTAAAATCATCGTCGATGGCGCGAGTCCGGAAGCCTGTGGACGTTATGCCAGCCTGTCAAAAATCCGGTGATGGGGCCGGCCAAGTGGGCTAGAGTCTACGCCATGCGCTTTAACCGAAAATTTCGCGCCTGGTTCTGCGCCGCCCTGCTCCTCGGACCTTGGCTTGGCGCCGAGGTTCTGGCGGCAAAACCCGCCGAGCCAAACGACTACGCCAAACTCCCGCCGCCGAAGATCCCGGCGCCGCCTCCGCTTTCGCGGACGACGAGCTTTGGCCCCGTGCTCGAGCCCTATCGCAACGTCGTGAGCGACGAAGATCGCCGCGTCTTTCAGCGCCAGTCGGAAGAGCTATTCGTGAACCCAGCGGCGACGGCCTTGCGCAAGGTGGCGGCGTGGCTCGCCGCGGAACGAAACAAAGGCGGGCCCTCCGCGGAAAATATTTCGCTCTCCGACGACGGCCTCTTTACCTACCAGATGCCGAACGACCCGTTGATCCTTCTCGGCACGGCCAAATCCTACAACGGCGCGGTAACCGCGCCGCCACGCTTGAACCTCGACACGTTCGCTCCACCGAAGAAGCCCGCCGCCGGCGCCCCGGGCGAGCCTAAGGACGACGGCAGCTGGATCACCGCGAATCCCGAGCAGGTTTGCACGAACAACCTCTCGTTCATGCTGCCGCGCGGCAGCATGTATTCCGACCTCGAGTACCTGCCGACGCCGACTGGGCTCGACATGCAGCAGTCGTTCATACTGCAGGCCATCGAGTCGTCGCCCAACCCTGTCTTGCGCTCGAGCGAGGGCGCGGAAGACGCCCCGGGCTCGGCGCCCGAAGCGCCCGCTGACGCACCCAACCAGCCGGTGGCGTCTACCGATAGCGAGGAACCTTTAGTCACGCCTCCCGTCGCGCCAGCAGTCGACGAGAGCGGCGGCTTTTTCGACGAACTGCGCAAGAAGGAAATGCCGCTCGCCGACTTCGTGAACAAATTGACGAAGGACGCGAACCAGCAAGACCAGCGTCTCGTCGAAATCGCCAAGGAGCTCCAAACGTCGGTCGTTCCCCAAATCCCCGCGATGAAGAAACGCTGCGCGGAAGCCGGCGGCCGCTTCGTGGAAGCGAAATGGACCGACGGCGGAGCGCTCAACCTTTTGAGCTGCTTCAAAGGCGAAAAAGCTCAAATCGGCGTCGGCCTTCGCCTCCTCGCTCCGGACGGCTACCCGTCCGGACTCGCCGTCTTCAATGAAGAAGCGACGACCGAGGCAGGCGTCGAGCTAACGCTCGAATTTCAAGAAGACTACGTGACCCTGGGGTCTTACAAAAAAGGGGAATACTTCGGGCCCGAGCTGCGTTGGTCGAGTTCTGGGGAGGCGATGGCCCTCAATTTCCACGTCCCCGCGGCCCAAGTCGGTCGCTACGGCGAGTATGACGTCTATGAATGGCACGAGTCTGGCGCCTTGAAGCTCTTGGGCCACCGTCACGGCGGCGACCCCAGCGGCAAAGAACAGACGTGGTACGACTCGGGCGCCTTGGCTGGCGAAGTCCAGTTCGACGACCACGGCAAAATCACATCCTACAAAGAGTGGTTCGAGAATCACCGCCCCGCCGAAGACACGCCGCTGAAAGCCGGAGCCATGCACGGCACCCGGCGCTGGTGGCACCAAAACGGCGAACCCGCTGGCGAGCTGGCCTACGACCGGGGCGAGACCACGGGCCCCCTCATGCTTTGGTACAGCAACGGAGCGAAGGGAGCGAAGACCACCTTCCTGCACGGCGAACTCAACGGGCCGCTCACCTGGTGGTACGACGACGGCGGTACCATGTACGAAGGTCGTTTTGCTGCCGGCAAACCCCAAGGGACCCACAAAGTCTACCAACCGAACGGCAAGCAGCTCTCCGAACGCACCTACAAGGCCGGCGAGCCGGACGGAGCCTGGGTCGCCTTCGACGGCGAGGGCAAGGCGGTGAAGGAAGTCACCTTCCAAAACGGCCAAAAACAAGGTAAATCCGTGGTTCGCTACCCGAATGGGCAAACTTTTCTCGACGTCACCTGGGTCAACGGCGCGATGGACGGCGCGCTCAATTCGTATTACGAAGACGGCGCCCAGGCCGCGACTTGCCTTTACGAAAAGGGCAACTTGTTGCGCTTCACCCGGTTTTACGCCAGTGGCCAGCCCTCGCTCGAAGGACGCATGGTCAACGCCGAGTCCGGCCAGGGCCAGTTCGCGGCCCTACGCAAGGACGGGTCGACCCGCATCGAGTGCCAGCTCAAGAACTTCGAAACCGACGGCTGCCGCGTGTTCGACGGCGGCGGTCAGGAAATCGCGCTGCCGAGCGACACCGCGCTGGCCCGCGGCGCAAAGCGCATCGACGACGGTCCAAAGGCCGTCGGATCAGCTTACAGCGACCCAGTAGAGAATTCAGACCAAAAACCCGCGAAGCCCATAGCTCTGGCTTGGAACCCCGGAAAATGTGGCGGCTTCACCCGCCACGCCAACTACGATTCCCTGATCAACCCGCCAGCGGCCGCGGCGAACGGCACGCCGATCTTCGTCGAGTACGAAGCGAAGGGTGCTTGCCCCGAGGGCGTCGCCGCACACATGACGTGCCTGATGAACGTGGTCGGAGGCAAGCTCTCGCCCGAGCCCTGCTCGCTCGACGATCAGCGGGACACTAGCGAACTCCAAGAAATCGTCCGCTCCCTCGACCAAGGCGCCCCGACCGAAGACTACGTACACTGACGGAGGCGGACCCTGCCCTGGTTGAGCCAAACGGCCGCGGGAATCGCTCATCAAGGCTTCGAGACCTTGGCTGTCATCGTCGGGTTCCAAGTTTACAAGCGCCAACGCCAAAAGGCGCTGGCCGCCGGCGCCCCGGAGCTTTCCACCGACCAAACGTTTTCCGTTTTGGTCGGAATGGTCGTCGGCGCAGCGCTGGGCTCGAAGCTCGTAGGATTTGCTTATGACCCCTCACTTTGGACCGTCAAGGGCGGCGGCTTGCTGCTCTTGACCTCCGGGAAATCGATGGTAGGCGGCTTGCTCGGCGCGACGATCGGCGTCGAACTCGCCAAGGCGCGCGCCAAGATCCGCGGTTCGACGGGAGACCTTTTTACTAAACCTGTGGCGATTGGTTTGATCATCGGCCGCTTCGGCTGCCTCGCGGCCGGGCTTTGGGACAACACCTGCGGCACGGCGACGGCGACTCCTTGGGGCATCGACTTCGGGGACGGCATCCCTAGGCACCCGACGCAGATCTACGAAATACTCTTTTGCGCCGTGATGCTTCTCGTATTGCCGCATCGACCGGGCTGGGCGCGGCGCCAAGGCGACTCGTTCCGCTTGTTTGCGCTCGGCTACTTCATCTTTCGGCTCGTCGTCGACGCGCTGAAGGACTATCCGGCGGTACTCGGAAACTTGAGCGCCACGCGTGTTGCCGCGGTTCTGGGGATCCTCTACTATCTTCCCTGGGTCCTAAAGTCGCTCGGAGGTTCGTCATGGAGTCCCAAAACCCGAGACCGTTCACCCACGTAGACTTCATTCAGATAGTCGGCCTCTTCGTCGCCGGCCACATTCTGATCGTGCTTTTAGCCGCGGCCGCCACGCCCCTTTTCCATTCCGATCCGACGTTCGCGCTGATCATCGGTTGCAACCCGGGCGTGCTACAGCTTTTCTATCTGCCATTTCTTTACAAATGGGTGAAGCGGCGCAAGGGGCCCTTAGGCATAAAGACCGTGGTGATCTTGGCCTCGGTGCTCTTCATCATCAATGGCAGCTGTTTGGCGTTGATGACGCTGGGCGGCGGCAAAATATAGTTCTACTACTGTACGACCGTAGCAAAGCCGTCGAGGGTTATCGCCGACGCCTGGCAATCGACGGCGTTGTCGTCGCCCGAAACGACCAGCGTCATGGAGAACGGTTGATTCCTCGACCGGATCCCTTCCGCCATCTTGCGTACTGGTTTCCCCGCGAAATCCAAGAAAATCGGCCCACTGGTCTCGGTAGGAGGCACGACGCAGCCTCCCGGCGTCGAACCTTGGCAAACCGCCGTGGTCGCGTTGCTGACGTATGACTTGCCCACGATCCGGCGCCAGTCATATTCCTGAAACCCTTCCGGATTGCTCTTGAAGGACGGCGCGAGGTAGTTGTTTGTCACCATGAGCAACGCCCCGCCGAAATGTAAAAACATCGCGTCGTCGTAGTACAAAGTCGGAGAGCCGGGGGCCGAGCGAAACTTGAGAGCGCATACCTGCGTTCCCTGCGGCAAATACTTCGAAAGGGGTAGGGTCTGCTCCTTCCGCGCGGTAACAACGCCGTCCGCGGCGGCGATGTTCCCCTGCGCAAATTGCGCGAAAGGACAACCCGGAGCCGAAGGCGAAAAATTAACGGGGAAGGCAATGATTTTCTGGGCGAGAGGCAAGAGGCAGCCGGAAACCCGAATGCGGGCGGCTGTAGTCCAGTCGCGCCGATCAACCTCACCTTGCTTGGCCAGCGCCGTGATTTTGACCCTCAGGATGTCCGGAGAGAGTACGCCTAGCGCCCGGAGTTGAAAGTTCCTGCCGATTTCACCGCAACTGTCTCCAGGCTTCGACGTCCCGTCGCGGAAAGCCGGCGCCCCGTCGCTCGGCCGAAAGCGCCCGTAGTCGCAAACGGCAACCTCCACTACACCCTTGACGACGCGCCAACCGGGCGGCAACGGCCCCTTGGCGAGCGCCAGGGTCGGGCCGGCCTCTACCGTGATGCGCTCTTGGTCGATCAGGAAGCGTAACGTCGACGCCAGATTTTGCGCGACCGTCATCTTGCGCTCGGCGACCTGCGAGAGGCCCGCCTCGTTCACTAGGAGCGCGTCCCGCTGGTTCATCGCAAAAAGATAAATGCCGATGGCTCCAGCCATGACGACGGCCAAGAGCAGCACGGCCATGCCCTGTTCGCCTTTATTCATGGCCCACCATTTCCACGTTCGGGTCGCGGACGCTCGGCGTTAGAGCGTCGGCAATGGTTTCGACTCCCCCGTAGTTCCGACCGTCCAGCGTATAGAAGCGGACGACGATTTCAAACGAAGCTTCCGGAAGTTGAGCGTCCTTCGTCGAATTGACGACGCAAAGCACGGCATCCGCCACGGCGCCGGCTTGGCCCTTGTCCGAGGCCTGGACCAGGACTCTGTCGGTCTTGGAACCGCCGCCCAGCATCGTCAAAACGACACTGGAGGCCTCGGTCGGCGGGCAAACGAACGGGCATCGGCCAAGAGGGTCGGCCGGTGCCGGAAGCGCCGCGACTGGACGAGGGGCGCAGATGTTGTGAAAGACGTACTCGGTATTGGCGTCCCCGTCGGATTTCTGGCGGGCGATCACATGATACTCGGCCGTCCGCCCCCTGCCGAGGACGAAGGATTTCGTTGCCAGTGAGCCGTCGACGTCGAGGCTCGTATTCCGTCGCGCCATGAGGCTACGAACGAGGGCCCCCGCCCGCAAGGCATCAATGCGTGCTGACGCTCGCCGTTCGATGAAGTCGCCGGATTTCTTGAAATTCACGAAGTACCAGTTGGTGCCGCCCACGACGATCACGGCCATCGACAGAGCCACGAGCAACTCGATGAGCGAAAATGCCGCCGAATCACTGGATCGAAGCATGACGCTCCTCCCCGAACCAGCGGACGGCGCTCGGAGCATCGCCAGCCTTCTCTGCGACCCAGACGACCGAGTAAAAGAGGCGCAACTCGCTCGACGCCGCCACCGCGGGCAAACTGTCGAATTTCACGGCGGTACCCGTCGTCCTGACCATGGGGTTGACGATCAATTCGATCAAAGCCGGGTACCTCGTGTCGACGCCGGACCAAATGCCTGACGGCATCTGAGACGATGGCTTCAGCAAAAAGCAAAGGTAGACGCTCGAAGCCGTAAGGGATGGACTGGCGGCATGACCGTCGGCCTTGCCTTGGCAGCGGCGCGCCGTCTTTTTATAGGCATCGACGTCCTGGACGGTACCGGATGGCATGGGCAGAGACAGGCCCTTGGTAACCAAGGTCGCGGCGCCGGGGCCGGTCCCAGCGGCAGCGACGCCGGCAATGGCGTCCAGGAGGATTTGATTTCGCACACTGGAAGTCTCAATTTGCAGAGCGTGACGGATGGCCTTCCTAACCGAATAAACCGCCTGGAGCGTCGATCCTTCCGCGAAGGCGACGACGGAGGCGCGATCGAGCAGGGCTTGCCGAAATTTTTGCGACCGTACGGACTGAAGCGCGGCGATGGAGACGACCGTTCCCATGATGGCGATGGCGATCAGAACTTCGATCAAACTAAAGCCGCGCTCTCTGCTATTTTTGAGTTCCATGGCGATTTCCTGCGGTTCTTTCGTTCGTTGTCTAATTCAGCGCGCCAGGGGACCAGGCCGTTGGCGTCTGGCACCACCTGGATAACGACGTGACTATTCCACGCCAGCACTTGTTGCACTTGCCCATTGACCGTCACTGCTGAGCGACGCCATGTCGAATTGATAGGCTGGTAGGGCTTGAACATCGTTGATCCAGCGCCCGAAGCTGCCGGAGCCGTAGGTTGACGGTTCCCCGGCGGCAGGCGAACGGTTGTCCGTCGTCGAGGAGCCGCACGACGACAGGTGCATGAGACCGAACAGGGCTGAGATTTTGACGGAGGTGCGCGACGACATATCTTTTCTCCAGTTTTGCAGCCACGTTCCAGACATGACTACTTATCGGAGAATTATTTCATATCTTTATTTAATTAATAAAAATGAATAAATATAGTTACTTATTAACTAATATTCTAATCTATCTTAGATTTTTTTGAACCCTACCGGAGCGGAAAATAGGCAGCAAATCAAAGGGTCACTTCCCGAGCTCGGAAAGTGACCCTTTGTCTGAAGACAGAATGCCTTTAGCGCCCCTGCCCCGCCGCATGCTCCGCCATCCGCCTCTCGAGCTCGATGATGGTCAAGTCGCGCGTCGCGCTCATCTTCAAGATCGAGGCGATCTTGTCTTTGTCGAGCAAGGTCGACGATTCTACCGCCTTGATCAGCTGGCTCGTGTAAATGTCCTGCTGCATGTAGGTCCGCGCTGCTTCGAAGCGCCCGGTCGCCGGGATGCCGTCGAGCCAGGTGAGGCCTTCGCGGTAGACGATGAAGCTGGCGATGTAGGCCGACAGAATCGCGATTTGGTGAGGAGCCGGCAGTCGCTTGAGCAACCGCTCCCGGTACTTCTCGACCAAAATCTTCGGGCAATGGCGATAGATCATCTCTTGGTAAAGCGGATCCGCCAAGACCTCGTCCTGCCGGGACGTGAGGTTCTCGAGAATCACGTCGGTCACGTCATTGATCTGCCGGGAAATCGACATCGACAGGTCGACCAACGTCTTCCTTCCGCCTTGGAGACCGTATTCTTGGAAAAGGAGCTTCGCCTCGAGGTCGGCCTTCTGCCTGAGGATCTCGATGACCTGTTCGACGTAGACGTCCTTGATGACTAAGAACTCCTCGGTCGACAACGTCAAGCTCGCTATGATCTCGAACGACGAGCAAATGACGCCCGTCTTGTTGGCGCTCGAGTCTTTGATGATCAAGAGCCCTTTCTTCTGCAGCTCGGTACGGGCATCGGGCGTGAAGAAGATGTTGGCGCCCTCGACCACGGCGCGGCAGGACAAGGTCCCGTCGGCGCCGACAAACTGCGCCCAGTTCTTGTCGTTGACCGTGTAGGGACGGCCGCCGGCCGGAATGAACACGTCGGACTTCGCCGAGAAGTGGAGGTTGTTCCGGATCCGGATGTTCTCGGCCGAGTCGGCCTTGATGACGAACGAGCCGTCGCGCTGGCTGAGGAGCTTGGCGTTGAAGTCGGCGATCGGCCGCCCTTCTTTGAAGAGGCGCAGCAGCTCCTTCCAGTTGAGCCCGTCGGGATCGGCAGCGGCGCCGAAGCCGTCGGCGACGGCCACGACCCGGGCCTTCTCCCCGTATTCACGGAAGAGGATCTTCAGCTCGTTGCCCGCGACGTCACCGTCCGGGCCGCCGGTCATCTTGATCGTGAACCGGTCGGTCTTCGGGTTGATGCCGAGGTAGTGCAGCATGTTGTCGAGAAAGACGTTCAAGCCTTCCGACGTCACGCCGTACTCTTTGTGGTTGATGCCCGCGCCCGGCTTCGACGACATGAACGCCGCGGCATAGCGGTAGCCCCGCCGTTCCGCCTGGACCGGCACCCACTCGATCAAGTCGTTGGTGATGTTCTCGTCCGGGCCGAGATATATAATCTCTTCCTTGTCGTAGTAGCTGACGACGGCGCCCGTCGCGCCCTCTTCCGACTCGTCCTTGGCAACCAAGAGGTCGAGCATGGCGTTGATCGAGCCGCGCACGGCCTGGTGGCGATGGCCGCCGGGCTTCAGCAGCAAGACGGCCTTCGAGCCGCCCTCGGGAATATCTTTGTTCTTCAACTGCTGGGCGTGGCTCAGGCCATAGACTTCGTCGAAGAGACCCGCCAAGGCGTAATCGAAGTCGGAGGCGTTGCGCGGCATGACGACGCGCAGGCCACCGCGGGAGATGTCCTTCCAACGCATTTGGAAGAAGCGGTAGTCCTTGCCGACGATGAAGAAGATGCCGAAGGGCTTCATCGGGTAGTACTTCGGATTCAAGGCTTCCGGCGAAATCCGGAAAGCCAAGCCGGTCTTGGTCGGCAGGAAGTAGTTGGTCTTCAGCGTGTGGTCGAGGAGGTTGACCGCCTCGAGCAAAATCCCCTTCTCGACTTCGTCGATCACCTCTTTGACCATGTTGAACAAGTTGTTCCGGGTTTTCTCGTAGGCGTTGCCTCGGCGTTCCTTGTCCTTCAGCGGGTCGAACTTGACGCGGAAGAGCTGGATCACTTCCCTCGTGAATTCCGTGTACTTGAAGAACGTCGTGCGGATCTTGTACTGCGAATAATAGTACGGGTTCTCTTTGCCGAGCATGACGTGCGTCCACGTCGCGATGGCCCGGACCAGGTTGGCGGCATTGATCGACAGGCCGTAGGGCGGCTTGGTGAGGTCCGCGTATTCGTCGACGTCGACCCAGCCGAGTGTCCTGAGCGCCTTGTTCAAGCGCAACATGGACACCGAATTGGCGTCGACCTTCTCCTCGTCTTCGCGGCCGATGATGAAATGCATGACGGTGACCGGCTCGTCGTAGCCTTGGCCGAATTTGACGAGAAAGGCGCGGATGACCGAGTATTCGTAGCGGTTCAAGAGGTGGAGAATCGACTCGATGACCTCCGCCGGCTGGACGTTCTTCATGCCGAGGGTCAAACGGGCCGTCGTCGTGTTCTCGATCGGCTCGAGGAAGGTGTGAGCCCCCTCGTGGGACAGCATGTGGCTGACCATGCGATAGGTCGTGTGAATGCGCGACGCGGTCGCATACATGACGAAGTCGTTGTCGAGGTTCTTCAGGTAGTGGTCGATGCGCGCCGTGTCGTTCGGGAACTCTTCCATCAAGATGCCGCGGGCGGCCTTGATCTTCTCCATGATTCGGCGGTTCTCTCGGTCCACCGGCTTGACGTCGCTGCAGTGGAAGGTCGAGAGGAAGAGGAGCTTATCGCGCGAGAAGTAAAGCGACCCCATCTTCAGCGGGTTCGGCGCCAAGCGTCGCGCCATGTCGATCAGGATTTGTTTGTCGCCGCCCGGGCCGATGTAGGTGACCTTCGAGCGGTCGCGGTCCCAGAGTTCGACCGTTTGCTTCGTCTCGAAGACGTGGCCGGTAATGATGGCGCTTAGATGGCGGACTTTTTCGGGGCGCGGCGTGGTCTGATAGTAGATCCGCGGCATGTTGTTGAAGAACCAGGGGGTCAGGATGGCGATGCTTTGGTCGAGGCCGATGCGGACGGTGTCGGCGATGTCCTCGATGTAGCTTTCGAGCTCGTCGCCCGTCTTGATCTCTTCCCAGGAAGCGTTGCGGCCGTCGTCGACCGCTCCGTCGATGAGGTCCTCGTCGATGTCGACCAAAACCTTTTTCTGTTTAATATCTTTCTGCTGGCCATCCATGCTCGTGAACCTTTCCTACTTGGCGCCGCACTTGATCAGGGACGCCCAACGGGATTCCAAGGCGTTCATGCCCTGCAAAGTTACATACGGTTTGCCGTCCAGGCCCATTTGGTCGAGGACGTCGTCGGCCGGCGTCCGGCCGCGGTCGGTGAAGTGCTCCTTGAAGGCCAAGAAGTCGGCTTCGCTGCAGGCTTCCCGGAAGCACGTGCTGAGACTGGCGAAGCCGTCGGCCGCCAATCCCATCACTTGTTTGGCGAGCGTCGCCAAAGTCGGGTTGCTTAGACCCTCCTCGGCCTTGACGAGGAGCGCCACGGTCTCTTCCCGGCGCGGCAAAAGGAGCTCCAGCAGCCGGTCGGTCGCCTTGCCGTCATAGAGCAAGCCGGTCCAGTACGCGCCAGGGACGGATTGAAAGGCCCGCGACTGGCAGTCGATCGAGCGTAGCTCCAAGAAGCCGCGCGGCCGGACTTCCGGGAACATCAGCGTCAGGTGCATGGCGAAGTCGGCCAGCTTTGGCTTGACGCCAAAGAGCGGCCGGTCGAGCCAATCGGCGAATCGCACCGGCACTTCCGGCACGCGGTAGCCGGCGTCGGCGACGAAGACTACCGTCGCGTTCAGGGCGAAGTCGAGGTAGCTGTCGACGCATTCCTGGCGCGTCATTTTGTTGGCGATTTTCAGCAGCCCCGGCAAACCGGTATGGCTCGGATCGGTGTGACGCCAGATCCGCGAACGAAAGCCCGCGCCGCCGAAAGCCCGGCGGTCGACGATCGGGGAATAGGCGAAAGTCGCGGCCGCGACGGGAGCCAAGAGCTGCGCCGCCAAGTAGCGCTTCGCCAGCGTTTGCTCGTCGGGTCCAAAGTCGAGATTCACCTGCACGGTACAGGTCTGCCGCATCATCCGCTGGCCGTATTCGCCTATCGCCGCGTAATAGCGGTCCATGGCGCGGTACCGGCCCTTCGGCATTTGCAGGCCGAGCTCCGGCACGGTGTGCCACGGGTTGATGCCGATCTGGACGAACTGGGCGCCGTGCTGGGCGTAAAGCTTGTCGAGGATCTCTTGGACGGCGCGCATGCGGCGGACGGCGTCCGAAAGACAAGGGTACGGCTTGGACGAAAACTCGACCTGGCCGCCCGGCTCGAAGCTGATGTTGTCGCCGTCGTCGAGCTCGAGGCGGAGCAGCAGCTGCCGCCCGCCGTCGCCGTCGGTGTACTCCGGCTTCCAGCCCCGGCGCTTCGCTTCCTCGCTCAAGAACGCGGCGCTCGTCAGGCCCTCGCCTTGGAGCGGCACCGAGCCGGGCAGGCCATTGACCGCCGCCGGCGCGGTGAACACCGGCTGCATCTCGATTTCCAAGCCGACCGAGCCCGGCCAGTTCGGGTATTTTTCCCGGTAGTCCTTGGGTCTAAGCCGAAACGTCGTCTGTTCTAGGTAAGCTCGGCAAGCGTCGCGATCAAGGACTTTCGATTCGCCGGACACGCTCATACGCCCCCATTATGGATCGGCTAAGACAGGCGATCAGTCGTTGCGCTTGGCCCAGAGGAGGGAGGTCCGCCCTACGGCGCGCCGCTGCCCGCCTCAACGTTGATGGCGAAGTCCGTTATACCGTGTTTTCTAACGGTATCAATCAGTTTTACTACCGCGCCGTGAGGCGTGTCTTTGTCCGCGGCGATCAAGGCGTTGAGCGGTCCCTTGCCGTCCTTGGCCTTCTCTTCTGCAATTTTTTCCGCCACTTGCTCGAAAGTGATCGGCTGGCCGTTGAGATAGAGCTGGCTCTTGGCGTCGAGCACGAAGGCCAGGTTCTTGGGCTTGCCGTCGGAGGCGTCGGAGGTGTCAGCCTTTGGCAAATTGACGTTGATCGACTGGTTGACGATGTAGGTCGCCGTCACCATGAAAATGATCAGAAGGACCAGCATGACGTCGACGAGCGGCGTAACGTTGATACCTGTAATCTCGTCCTCGTCCCCTGCACCGCCAGCCATATCTGCGCCCTCTATTCTGAATGGTGCGTCAGCACCAGCTTCATGACCGCTTCCGCGTTTGCGTAGTGGCGTTTTACCATGCGGTTGAAGCCGTTATAGGCGATGACCGCCGGGATGGCGACCATCAGGCCGACGGCCGTCGACACCAGCGACTCGGAGATGCCCGACATGACGACCGACGGGCCGCCGGCGGGATTGGTCGCCAGGTCCTTGAACGCCATGATGATACCGACGACCGTGCCGAAGAGGCCGATGAACGGGGCGTTGTTGCCGAGGGTACCTAGCACGACCAGGCCACGGTCCAAGACCTGGCGCTCGCCGATCAAGAACCCCTCCATGCTCTCCTTCATCGCTTTGACGCCCCGGGCACGGTATTCCAGGCCACGCAGCACGACCTGCGTTTCCAGCGACGTGTGCTGCTGGCAAATCTTCGCCGCAGCGGCGTCGTCGTTGTCGATCATCGCCTTGGTCAGCTGGCCGGTGAACTCTTGGAAATTGAGGCGCATGCGCATGAAGAAAAAGGCCCGCTCGATCATGATGCTCAGCGAAATGATGCTAAGCACGATCAGCAGCCACAGCACCCATTCGGTCCCAATCAGCGTCAGCCCGAGGAGTTTCTCGACGATATTGAACTGCATCCCGCCCGCCCTTTCTCAAAAATGGAACCCGCTAGAAGAACACCATAGAATCGAGGAAATCCTTGAAGATCGTATTCTCGATCAAGAAACTCTTTTCGCTGTTGAAGATATATTGCACGCTCAAAGCGAAGGAATCAAAGCGCCGCTTGCCTAAATCGCCGGCGTCCTCGGCGTGCAGCACGTGTTCCATGACCTCGAAGTTGGTCTGGAAGATGCTCTGCTTCGACACCTTCGACACCGCCCCTAGCGCGATGCCGCCCGATGGGCCATGCCACTTGCCTTTGAGTTCGTCGGTGCGGGTCGGATCGGCGCTCATCAAATGGTAGTCCGACGCTCCGCCTCGAAAGCCGAGGAAGACCGATTCCGCTATCCTAAAACCAAGCTCGCCCCCGTAGGATACTAGGGTTGCGTCCGCTTTTCCAAGGTCGGCGTGCTGGCGCGTACCCGGGACATATTGGCCATATGCTCCAAAATCGAACACCTGCTTTGCCGAATAACCGAGGCTGAAGTTGCCCCCGTAACCGTAGTAGTTCGGCGTCGGCTCATTGCCCTCTGGACGGGTTGCGAAAGTCGACCACTTGACGGCCGGGGAGACGTACCAGCCGGCCAAGGCGGGTTGACCCCAGGCCAGTAGGGCCGAGGTCGCCGCCAACGCCAGCCGCCTGCGCATCACGTGCCACAGCCGATTTGGTTCATCAGCCGCTGCTCATAGACGGAGAACGACAGAAGATCGCTGCCGAAGACGTTCGATTTGACGCGCGGGAAGACGGCGCGGTCGCGGGCCAGGTAGAGGGACACGACGTCGACCGGCGTCTCGCTCCTGAGGAACAAGTCCCGACCGACGATTTTTTCCGCCGACGTGACGACCCAGCCTTTGCCGGAGCGCTCGAAGAGCCACCCCCGGCCATTCATGGGCTTAACGAAGAAGTAAGGTCGTCCCGGCGCCACCCGGCCGGCTTCCGTGAGAAAGCCGGGGGACATGAACGGTCGCCGACTCTTGGCCGCCGCGAAGATCTTGTCCTTCAGACGGAGAAAGACCTCGTCGCCCAGCTCTTCGTGGTCGAGGAGCTCATAGCGTTGCTCAAGCGACAGCGGGCGGCTCTTCACCAAGGTCCGGCGCTGCCTCTCGGGGGCGACGGACTTAAGGTCTTTGCTCCGGCCAGAGACCCAAGCCTTAAAGCGGCTCTTCAGTGTTTCCGACCAGTTGGAGAATGCTTGACGCATGGATATCCCTTGACAGGATTGGGGGTCTTTCCCTATCTATAACTCTCTGGTCTTAGTGCGGGATTAGCTCAGTTGGCTAGAGCGTCGCGTTGCCATCGCGAAGGTCGGGAGTTCGAGTCTCCTTTCCCGCTTCTCTTTTTTCCAAGTACAATCAACCACTTACCCACTGTTAGAGACTTCGGTCTTTAGCATTTGGATAGGTCATTTTGGATAGGTTGGATAGATCACCTATCTAAAGCGGGAACGACTTTCGTCCGATGGCTCCCAGCTGGCAAC
>JAYWBY010000016.1:0-7490 GCA_043781115.1 Pseudomonadota bacterium | reverse complement strand
GGCAAGCACCAGGTTGAGATCAGGGATTTGCTTGGGCATGCGAAGCTGTCGAGCACCGACGTCTACATGCACCTCAGCAAGGACGACCTCAAAGGTGCCACCGACTGCTTGGTTGAAGGGATGCCCTGGCTTCTCGAAAACGATCCCAAGGTCATTAGCCTTAGGACGCGAAACTAGATCCGGACACACCAGGGACACATTGAATTGGTCCGCCCAAAAAAAGATGAACCCAATCAATGCCTTTCGGCTAGATTGGGCCCACTAAGGAGGTAAGGAGCCCAGGATTTTGGAACGTGATTGAATGACTGAGTTTTCTGGAAATTTAACTTTCGTCACGCGCCGTTAGGGCTGCACAAGGTTGAGCGGGTTTAAGCAGGTTTTGCGGGATTTTGTACGCAGTTTGTACGCAGCAACTGGCGCTGATCCCACTTACAGACTTTAAGGAGGACTTGGATTTTGGGAAACAACGGGGCATGGCCAGCGGACGCGGGCCGCTGAGCTTTAGTCCGCCCAGGATCCAAAAACTGCGGTCATCGAGCGCCTTCAGACAGGGGAAGGATTCGTCGGGCCAGGACCGGCCGCGACCTCGTCAACTACAAATTCCCCAAGAACCCTTACCGGGGCCGGGTCACAACAAAGCCGACTCGTCCCCGACTAAGGCTGAGCCATCGAATATAAAAAGGGGGGTGATTATGCGAGGCTGTCGTCCTTATTCAGCGGGCGAGTTTAGTATCGTTGAGCCATCATTCGCTGGAAGGTTTTCCGTCAGGAACCGGGCGCTTTTCGTCTTCGGCTCGTTCACCGGATTCAGGATCGGTGAGATCCGCTCGCTTCGGGTTGGCGACGTCTATCAATTCGAGCAGGTGGTCGATTCCGTATCCGTCCGAAGGTCGGCGATGAAAGGCAAAATTACAAGTCGGACTGTAATACTGCACTCGGCCGTAAAGTGCGCCCTCAAGCTCTGGCTAGACGAGATGAAGGCAAAAGGATGGCTGACGTCCAATGTTTACCTGTTCAAATCCCAGATGGGCAGAAACCGCCCGATTACGAACTCTCAGGCGGCACGGATTCTCAAACGAAACTTCCGGGCGCATCGCATGCTTGGGAAATTATCCTGTCACTCGATGCGCAAATTCTTCGCGGAATCGGTATTTCAGCGCGTCGGTGGCGACCTGGTAAAATTGCAGCAAGCACTTGGACATAGCTGTATCTCGAGCACAGTCCATTATCTCAGTTTCAAACAAGACGACATCAACCAGGCGATCCTGTCGATTTAGTCCGACAAAAAGCGGCTTGGGCAAGCCCGTATATCTCGATAGTCACGAGAGCCGTTGTCGAGTCGCCGGCATGACGCGCACCGCCCGGGACGCGGCGCAATGCGCGTTTCTGGGAAATTGCGACCCTTTGGGGTAGCATAAGGGTGTTTGTTACGACTTAACTCTTTTCGGAAGCGCTCGCGAGTGAAACGCGCGGTAGCGTGTTGCGCATTACGGTGCTTTGCCCTGGGGTGACGCGGACGGCTTTCAGGAGTCGGGCGGGCGTGAAGGAAAAGCGGCCGGGATCCGGTCAGAGCGCGGAAGAAGTGGTCGAGACCGGGTATGCCGCCTTCAAAAGGGGCAAGCGCCTGTCGGTACCCGGGAAGGCCAACAAGATCTTCGCCGCGCGGCACGTCGCGGCGGGTTTCATCGCGAGCATCTTGCGCGTCATCAACCGCTTTCGCGGCGTTGGCGCGCAGACGCATTAGTCGCAGGGCTTCTGAACTTCAACGACGTTCGAACCGGCGCCCCCGAAGCTCTGGGAGAAGAGCAGCGAGAAGCGACGCAACGCCGGGTCCGGATCGTTGCACGAATTTTTCGACGCCAAAGCCAGGATCTCGGACCCGGCGCAGAGCACCGACAGACTGGACTGAATCTTGGCCTTTAAATCCGCGGCAGACGACGCCTCGTTGACGACCTTGCCGATGGCGCAGTCGGCGACCCCAGCTTGCTCGTTCACGCCGAAGAGTGGCCGCAACACGAGATCGGCGCCATTTTTTGCGGAAATTTCGCTGAGCCGGTAGGCCCTAGTACCAGCTTGGCCGTCGACGACGTAAAGTTCGTTCTTCGGACCGAGGCTGACTTTGCGTGGCCTGTGCAGAGGGAGATGGCCGGATGGTAAAGTGATCGACAAGGTGGAAATCTTGCCGGTGGCATCGACTTTGCGGATGGAGTCATTTGCGGTGTCGGCGATGTAGACGCTGCCGTCGGCACTTACGGCAATGCCGTAAGGCGATGACAACTTGGCAAGCGTCGCCAAGCCATTGTCACCGTCATAACCAGCGACCCCACTCGTCCCTGCGAAAGTCGAGATGACGCCGTCGGGCGAGACTTTGCGAACACTGGCGGTATTGGGATCGGCGATCAAAAGACTGCCGTCAGTCAAAAGTCCGACGTCCGCCGGCGAGTCTAACTGAGCTTGGGTTGCCGGTCCGCCATCTCCAATGAACCCCATCACTCCGCCTCCGTCACTCTTGCCGCCGGCAAACCTGGTAATGACACCTGCCGCAGAAATCTTGCGTACGACATGATTGCCGGTGTCGGCGAAATAGATCGACCCGTCCGCCCCGGTGACGATTCCGCTTGGCGAACTCAGTTTCGCCGATAGGGCCGACCCCTCGTCCCCGGAATTTCCTTCGGCGCCTGTACCAGCGATCGTCGCAATTTTTCCGTTGGCGTCAATTTTGCGGATGAGATTGTCCGTAGAATCACTGACTAGAATGCTGGATCCGGGTCCGAAAGCCACGCCACTTGGGGCTCCCAGCTGCGCCGAAGTCGCGGGGCCGCCGTCACCGGAGACCATTGAAGCCCCGTGGCCTGCGGCGGTCGATGCGATCAAATCCTTGGAGATTTTGCGAATCCGCTGATTCAACCCATCGACGATGTAAAGCTCATGGGAACTCGTCAGGGTTAGGGCTTGAGGATCACTGACCCTTGCCGCAATTGCGGGGCCGCCGTCCCCCGCGAAGCCTCCGCTCGGTTCACCCGGGACGCCCGTCGGTATGGGACCAAGGACCGTGGAGAGGAGCCCCGTCTTGGCGTCGACCCGTCTTATCCTGTTCTCCACCGTCTCAGCAAAGTAGAGGTTCTGGGCCTCGTCGATGGACAAGCCCGCAATTCCAGTTAAGGCCGCCGTGATCGCGAGCTTCCCTTCATTTTTATAGTTGGATGACAAGTCCGACGTTATCTGACCAACGACCGTCGAAATCACGCCGTTCGTTCCGACTTTGCGAATGACCTTGTAAACGTTGTCGATGAAATAGACGTCGTGATTCGGACCTATCGCAACCGCGCTCGGCTGAGAGATGCTTGCAGCAGTCGCGGGACCGCCATCACCCGTATATTCCGATACATGGTTACCCGCGAAAATGGAAATTATTCCCTTTGGGTCGATCTTGCGAATCACGTATTCGCCGGAGTCGGCCAAATACACCGAGTGATCGGAGTCGACGGCGATTCCGGTCGTCTTACCCAACTGCGCTTCCGTCGCCAAGCCGCCGTCTCCGGCCGTACCAAGCTTGCCATTTCCGGCGATCGACAACACCAGGCCCGTGGCAAAACGAACGCTTAGCACGCGGTAGTTGTTTACGTCAGCGATCAAGAGTTCCTCCGGTGAACAAGCCAGGCGGAGTGTCGTACCCAACTTCACCCGAAGACGATGATTGGCGGTACCACCGTCCTTTTCAGTCGCCGAACCCGCGAAGAGCGTCAACTTGCCGCTGCGAAGTTCCCAAATCGCCGACGGTACCGAGAAGTAGACGACCTCGCCAGTAGCGCAGATATCCTGAGGTGTCGCGATAGCAATGCTCGCGCCGTCCAGGGGTTGGCCCGGTTGAAAGCCGACCTCGCTAGCTGCAGGAAGGGATTCCGTCGCCGATCGATAAAGCTGCGCGCTCGTCATCACCAATCCAGCCGTGACACCGACCGAGAAAGGCAAATGGACGAGAGACGTTTCGAGGCGCGGCGTCTTGTGAGCCTCGTCACCGATCTGCAAGCCGAAGGCGACCGCGACGCTCGACGTCTCCGTTTCGACGAGGCAGCTCTGGTTGAGCATGCTGGTATCGACTTGGCAGTCGAGCTTGGACGCCGAACCCGCTTGGACGAGGGCCGTTTGCCACGCGACGGAGACTCCTGGAGCGATTCCGGACGCGGCCACCGTCGTGCCGTTTGGTTGAATGGTGGCGGCCTGGCAATTGACTCGGTAGTTCGCCTTGCCGAGGTTGGCGAAATCGCAGACGACTCGCCCGTTGTCGTAGTCGAGCAGATTGGCACCGGCGATTTGGGTGTTGCTCTTGTCGGCCGGGCAATCGTGAACTTTGCAGTCGGTCGGGGCTTCCGAGTCCGGCCCCGGCGCGGCACCTTCGGCCGTCGCGCCAGGAGTCGAGGCAACGTTCGCGTCCGATTTTTCCGTTTCGTGTTTGGAGCAAGCCGAAAGCACCGCGGCGCCTATCAAAGCGATCCCGACGAGCGCCAAGGTCAGCCTTGAATTCTTCACGCGTTGTCGCATGGTCAACCCCCAAGCAAGACTCCGTGGTTCAAAAACCGTGCATAGTATTTCGGCGCCAACGACCGAATACCTTAGAGATTTCCAAGAAAACATAAAAATAACAATTATTTCATGTAGTTGATTTGATGCCGGTGAATTCAATTACTCATCCTTGCAGCCGAAAAAGCCGAAGAAAGACCGAGCGATTTCGCCTTTTTAAACTGGATGCACGGAGCAAACTCCTGCCGACGTTCGCCAAATTGAAAGTTCTGCTCGCGGAACGCGGCAACCGCAAGGTCCTCGCGCTCGCCGCATTCTCTTTTTTGGTGCTCGCTGTCCTCCAAGAGACTCCTTACGGGTACTCGTTGGAGAGTCTCGTCGCGCGCCGCCTCGAGTTCGCGACTCGCAGCGCTCTTAGCCTCGACCCGGACCTCGACCCGAGGCTCAAAATCTTCGAGTTCGACAGCACGACCTTGAACGAAATGGGTCGCGACGATTTGGAACTCGCTGAATGGGCAAAGATTTTCGTCGCGCTCGGCGACAGGAAGCCGAAGATCATCCTCGTCGACAAAGTCTTCGCCACGCCGCGAGGCCTGAGCGAGGGCGACGCGTTCTTGGCATCGATGGCGCAAGCCAAGGTTCCTGTCGTCGTCGGAAGCTACGCCGAGCGCCAAAGTTACTTGAAGAAAAACGACGTTAGACCGGGCAAGGACTCGCTGCCGCTCGATCCCCCGTGGCTGGAAGCAGCGGCAGGAGTCGTCATAGGTCCGCACGAATCCATCCGCGCCGCCTTCAAACTCGGTCACAACAACGTCGAAGAATTCGGCTACGTGAAACCCTTCCAAAGGCTCGATCAAAGAGCCGTCGTGCCAAATTGGAGCCTTCTTGCCGCCGAATCCGTACGGCTCGACGGCAAAAGGCTGCTTGTAAACGACCATCCGATTTCACTCGACCAGCGGAATCTGATCGTGCCGAATTTAGTGTCGCTGAAAGCGATGGGCGCCCGGTCGTTGAAGCTCCTGAGCGTCATCTATCGGTCGCAGCACGAGATGCCCATCGAATCCGTCCAAGAGGGAGACATCGTGATCCTTCTGCCGGCCATGTACCCAGGCAATAAGGACTGGGTCGACACGCCGCGGGGTCGGGAGCCAGGTGGATATTTGATGACTTCGCTGGTGAACAGCGTCTTGTCGGGAAACTGGCTGCGTGTAGTCGGTGGCGGCTTGCCACTACTGGCGCTCATGTGTTTCATCGGAACACTCGTCGCCTCGAGGTTTGGTTCACTCGTCACGTCGATGATCCTCGCTGGTTTGGCTGCGGTCCTGGCGCTCGGAGGGGTCGCGACTTTCGCCGCATTCGGCGTCGTCTTGCCGTGGCTCTTTCCTTCATTTGGGGTCCTGCTATCCGGAACGTTAGTCTCGAACGAACGCGCCCGGCAACAAGAGCTCCGCCTGAACAATCTGAAAACCATGCTGCGAGGACGCCTCTCCACGGCGCGGATAGACCAGATCGCACGCGACCCTTCGGTGCTGCAGAGCGCGCCGACGGGTAGCGTCGTCTCCGTCATGTTCATCGACATCGTGGGCTTCTCCCAAGTCGCAGAACGCCAAACTCCCGAAGAAGCGTTCATGAATTTGAAAGAGCTGTTCGCCCTTTTGCGGGGCCTCGTCCTGGATAGCAACGGAATCGTCGACAAGACGTTGGGCGACGGCATGCTCTGCTACTTCGGCTATGGTCTGGACGGTCAGAAGCAGTCCGGTTCCCATGCGGACGAAGCCTTGGCTTGCGCCATCAAGATCCAAGCGGCCGTGCTGGTGAAGAACCTGGAAGCCGCCAGAAAGAAGGTCGCCCTCTATCCTCTGCGCATCGGCATCAACACCGCCGCCGTCGTCATCGGCAACATCGGCGACGCCGCGCACTTCGACTTCACGATGATCGGCGACGGCGTCAACCTAGCCAAAAGACTCGAGTCCGCCTGCCAGCACTACGCGATCATGATCGGCTCGCCGACCTTCGATCTGCTGCTGAACAGCGACAATCTCCCGGGCCAACTCGTGAAGCGGTTCATTCCCATCAAACACCACGTCGAACCGCTCGAGTCTTACGAGTACAACCCCTTCTTCGACCAGGAAGAGGTCATCGAAGGAGTCAACGACGCCTACCGTCGTTCTCTCGGCATCGACCGGCAGGACGCCCGGTGGCCCGTTCCCCTCGGCGTTTCAATCCTGCTCGACTCTCAGATCGGTACGGGGCGGGTATTCGATTTTTCCCATTCTGGGTTCGGCGTCATCTTGGAAAAATACATCGGCAGTGGCATTCAGGTGGAATTCACGTTCTCTGAGGAGACCGGCTGCGAGGAACTGAAAGGCCTGACGTTAGTCGGTGAAGTCCGATGGGGAAAGCCCGTCAAACACGGTTACCTCCACGGCATTTTGATTAAAAATCTAAGCGCCCCTCAAAAAGACCTGCTTGTCGCCACTCTAAGAGCCAAGGTCCGCGAAGGCACGGACAGAGGACAGCTTTCGGCTTGAACGAGCACGACTCTTAGTTGACCGGCCCCATCTCAGCCGGAGCCGGCGTCGAACGCAACCGAATCGCCCCAAACTCGCTGAGATCCGACGGCCGCGCCGGCTCGAATCCCGTGTCGAGCGCATCTGCCGTCACTTCCGGAATCAACTTGCCCGGGTTCAAGATCCCCTTCGGATCAAGCGAAGCCTTCAGCGCACGCAAGGCCGTCAAGCCGGTGGCGCTGACTTCTTCTTCCATCCACGGCATGTGCTCGTAACCGATTGCATGGTGATGGCTCAAAGTGCCGCCGGTCGCCATGAAGGTGTCGGTGACCATTTTCTTGTAACGGCAATACTGCTCGAGCAGGGCATTGGCGGGCGTTGGTCTACTGGTTCCTACTCTACTTCTCCGTACTGCTTTGGACGCCAATCTGGACGCTCCTCTACCACATCATGATGGGC
>JAYWBY010000015.1:0-2667 GCA_043781115.1 Pseudomonadota bacterium | reverse complement strand
TCTCTTCTCCGTCGAAGCGAGGAGCGCGGATAAGCACTCGTTGACCAGGTAGTAGGTGCCGCTCAAATTCGTGGCGATGATCTCGCTCCACCGATCTCCCTCGCCGTAGCGGTTCTCTCCACCAATGCCGGCGTTGGCGACGACGCCCATCAAGTTCTTCGCTCCGAGGTTGACCTTCTTCAGCGCCGCGGCGAGGCTTTGGGCGTCGGCCTGCGATGCGGTGGCGATCGTGGCGCGATGCTTCTTCGGCAGGAGCGCCGCCGTTTCCTCGAGGCTCTTCGCCGTGCGACCAAGGAGCACGAGTTCGAGCTCCGGGTCCTTCTTGGCTAAATCTATTGCCGCGGCGCGGCCGATGCCGCTACCGGCGCCGGAGATCAAAATGGCTCGGCTCATGGTCCCTACTCGCTCAGCCGTCGCTAAGCTGCTTGGCTATGACCCCGGCGGTGCGCAGCGCCAAGGCCGCGATCGTCAAAGTCGGGTTGCCGGTCCCGACCGTCGGGAACACGCTCGACCCGAGGATATACAAGTTGTCGTGGTCGTGCGACCGGAGATTGGCGTCGACGACCGCCGTCGCTTTGTCGGCGCCCATGCGGCAAGTTCCCATGATGTGGCCCGCGCCGAAGATCTCCGTATGGTGATGCGCTTCGGTGGCGGCGATCCGGTCGAAGACTAACTGATGGGCCTTCTTTGCGGCCTCGAGGCCGGCCTTTTCGTATTCCCCGACGTTGAACGTGACTTCCGGGCGCGGGATGCCTAAATCGTCCACTTTGTCGGCCGACGGCACGACACGGTTCGCCGGGTCGCCGAGTTGCTCGACCAAACTGCAAAGGCGCACTTGGCGCTGCACGTGCTCTTTCACCGCGGCCTTGAGCTTGACGCCGAAGAGCTTGGTGTTGACGAAGTCTTGAGCGGTCGACGACGGCGAGCCGGTCGGCCAGGACCAACCGTCGTTGCCGATTTCGATGCGAAACGCGCCGCGGTCCTTGCGGAACGGGCCGTCGCGCAACGTTTCGATGCCGCTGGTCGAGAGTGGGCCGCGGAACGGGTAAACTGGTTTCGCCGACAAGCCCCAGCTCAGCTGCACTGGGTGGTCCATGAGGTTTCTGCCGACCTGGTCGCTGCTGTTCGCGACGCCGTTCGGAAAGGCCTCCGACTTCGACATCAACAGGAGCTTCGGCGTCTCGATGGCGTTGGCCGCGATGATGTAGGCGCGACCGGTGACGGTCTTCTTGACGCCTTCCCAAGTGGTGTATTCGACGCCTTGGATTTTGCCGTCGGGGCCGACGCTGACGCGCGAGGCGACGGACTTTTCTTGAATGACGGCGCCCTGGGCTTTGGCGCGGTTCAAATGCTGCGTTGCTTCGTACTTCGCGCCGGTCGGACACAGCGGGATGCAGCTCGAGCTGCCGACGCACATGTCCGGATCTCGGGCCTGCGGCGTCGGACCAACTTTCATCGCGACGCCATCGAACTCGGCGCCTTCCACGGAAGTCGCCATGTGGCGGTCGAGGAAACTCTGCGTGATCGGACGGGCCGGATATTCGCTGGTGCGCGGCGCGCCGTGGTCCCAGGCGTTGTCACCGGCGACGCCTAGTTCGGCCTCCGCCTTGCCGTACCAGGGCTCAAGGTCTTGATAGCTGAGAGGCCAGTCGAGGCTTCGGCCGTAAGCTGTCTGGAGTTTGAAGTCGTTCGGCAAAAGGCGCACGCACGTTCCGAGCCAGTGCCACGTCGTGCCGCCGACGCGACGCTCGTACGTGCTCATGAATTTCATCTGGCCCTTCTGTACGTAGTAGTCGTCGAGTGCTATGACCTCGGGTCGCGGAGCCTTTGGCTCGTTGGCATAGGGCGACTCCGGCGTGCGGATCGGCGAGGCGTAGTAGCGCTTCATCAGCGGACCGCGGCTTTGACTGTTCGGGCCGGCTTCGAGCACGATGACTTTCAAGCCTTTGCGCACGAGCGCGTCGGCGGCCAGTCCGCCCGCGATGCCCGCGCCCACGATGACGACGTCAAAATCAGCCATGAAAAACTTCTCCGCTATGGGGAACTACTCGGACGGTTCGACGCCCCAGCTGCCTTCTTCTTCGCCTGGAACGCCCATCGGCTTGCCCTTGAAGGTCTGCCAAACGAGGCCTTTTTGATAGGCTTTGACGCCGACCGCTTGGTCCGGCTTCAGCTTGTTGAAGGTGCCGTAGTACCAGAGCATGATGGCCCCCGACGCGACCTTGGAGAGCGCCGCGTCGTTCATGATTTTGTCGGTGATTTGTTGCTCGACATCGCCGCCGGCCGTCGAGATCTGCTTGTAGGCGTCGACCAGGCCGTTGACTTGGTCGTCGCCGAACGTCAGTTTCATATCGGCTAAGTACTGCGCGCCCAGGACGACGTCGAGCGTCGTGAAGCCGGTTAGAGCCTTCGACGCGTCGAGGAACCCGGCAGTGACCGGATCGTCGGCACGAAGCGACGAGTCGCCGCCGACGGTTTTACATTTGACGAAGACGACAAAAGACGTGAGCGCGCCGACGAGCCGGACGAACGTTCGGCGCGTAGTCGATTTCTCATTGGGGGCCAGCATCGTGGTTCCTTGAAAAAATCGTCGGTTTTTGGGGAATTTGAGTGAGGAAAGCAGGTCTTAAAATCATCCCACGCGAAAAGTGGACGGGTCAACCGAGC
>JAYWBY010000014.1:0-2667 GCA_043781115.1 Pseudomonadota bacterium | reverse complement strand
GCGGCAAGACCAATGAGGCGATAACGCTTGGCTACGAAGGCTCACAGGGGTACTTCGAGGCGACGATGCCGGCTGATCGCGTCTTCTGCGTCTCGACGGAGACCAGCATCGAATGCATCACGCAAGAGTTGGCGAGGCTCGTGAAGCGCGAAGACGGCTCGGGCGACAAGGTCCGCGTCGTTTGCTACGAAGGCATCGACAAAGGGTCGTCGGCGGAAGCCTAGAGCTTCTTCAAGCGCTGTACTTGGTCAAGAGGTCGTCGACCGAATCCTGATTCAAGACTTCGCTCCGATAGAGTTCCGGCATGGCTTCGCAGGCCGCGCGAATCTTTTGGCTCTCGTCACGGAGACTCTCGGAAAGGGGCTTGCCGTCTCGCATGTCCTTCAGGAGCGCGAACGTGGCCTTGGCGCAGCGCACGAGCAGTTCGACGTGCGGCTTGGCGAGGGTCTTGGGAGCCCCGGCCCTCGAATACGTCTTGCCGAGTGAGTCCACGACCTCGGAGATTTCCCCTAGCTGGTGGTAACCGTCTCGGTCGCCAAAAAACAGGTAGGTCCCGTAAAGACCGTTGAATCGTTGCGCGATCGCCGCGAATTCGACCAGCGCGTCGTCCCGCGCGACGACTTGTTTCAACTGGTCGATCGTCCGTTTGACGTGCTCAATCGCTTCGACGACGTTTTCGTTTGCCGTAGGTGCGGAGGCTTTCGGCGGCGCCTTCTTCACGGTGTGATGGCCGTGGCGCTCCATGAACGGTTTGACGAAGCCCTCGACCAGGTCTTGCCGCTTAGCCGGGACCGCGGTCAGATGGAGTTTTGGGTGTTTTGTTTGCAGCGCGCGGGACTGTTCCAAGAGGGGGTGGGGGACGAAAACGAGCACGCTTACCGGCGCTTTGGCGACGGCTTGTGTCAGGTCGGCGAGGACTTGAGCCAAGGTGGCCTCTTTGCCGAAACTCGCGAAGTCCACGAGGACGTTCCAAATCAAGGGATCGTGGGCGAGCGCCTCGGTCAGGTCTTTCATCGAATCGACGCTGTGCTTCTCTGCGGTGAAGCCCAGGCCATTCAAGTGATGAACGACGCCAGCGCGAAATTCCCCGCCGGTCGTGAACAGAACCGATTTGATTTTTTCCTGCTTGGGCATGGGAGTGGATTCGGCACGATCTGGCGGACGTCTTAGGGCTACATGGGCTTCTAGCTGCCTTTTTTTTGCCACCGCTGAACGTCCAAGAGCCAATTGGTCCGAAGCAACTGGCCGCCATCGCTTAGAAATGACTCTGGATGAAACTGAATGCCAACAGCCGGTGCCACGCCTGCCGGACGGTAGGCGATGGCCTGGACCTCGCCTTGGTCGCAGCGGGCCGTAACCTGCCAGGGCGGAGGCAAAGTCCTCGGGTCGACGACGAGGGAGTTATAGACCGCGGCCGTGAAGCCCGTGGCAGGCAGGCCAGCGAAGAGCAAGTCACCGGGCTCAGCAAATATTCGTCTCGTCGAGCCGTGAAAGGGATCGAGGCAGGGATAAACGGCGGCTCCAGCGCCGACGGCCAACAGCTGATGACCCAAGCAAACACCGAGAATCGGTACTTTTCCGAGGAGTTTCTTGGTAACCGCCAAAGTCAGAGGCGCGTCTTCGGGGCGCTTCGGACCGGGCGAAAGCACCAGCGGGCGGGGATCAGCCAAAAGCGCCTTTAGGGCCGGCTCGTCGTCGCCCGCGATGTAATCGACGACGACGCCTTCGGGCCCGTTGGTCAGCCAATCTATGACGTTGAAAGTGAAGCTGTCATAATGGTCTATCAGGGCCAAACGCATTCCGAGGTTATACCGATGTCCACGCGCTTCTTCAACTTAGGGGTCCAGGCGGCGACTTTCTTGGCGGTTTTCGCCTGGTCCGCGGCCGCGGTCGCCGCAGACGTCGGCCAAGCCACCTCTGACGACGACGTCAACCAAGCTTTCGACTTTCTCGGCAAGCTCAATCGCGCCAGCGAGCTGGAACCCGCCGGGTCGCGCGGCTCAATTGGACTCGGCCTCGGGGCGGGCATGACGCGTCAGACCTTACCTGAGGGCAACGCCGTCCTCGCGGCTCAATTGTCCAACGCCGAGCTAGGCCAAGAAAACGGGACGGGGGCCGCCGTCGCGATTCCGCGCCTTTGGCTTGTTAAGGGGTTGCCCTTGCCCTTGGACGTCGGATTTTCCGGAGGTAGCGAGCGCGGAGCGGGGTTGACCCAGGCAACGGGCTATTTGCAATGGACCGTCTACGAATCGCTCGGCATGCCGGCGCTTGCCGTACGCGGAAGTTACGGTCGCCTTTACGGCCTCGAAGATTTGAACCTAGCGACGGAAGGCGTGGAAGCCTTGGCCGGCATCGGTCTGCTGCGCTATTTCACAGTATTCGGCCGAGCCGGCTACTATCGCCATCATGGTGCGTTGAGCATTACCGAACAAAGTCGGCTGGCGTTCCTGATTACCGAAACCGACGAGCCCCATCTAGTCGAGCGGAGCTGGACCGAAACGGTACGCGGGGTAGGCCTTAGGATCATGGTTCTGCCACCCTTCGTGACGTTGACGGGCGAAATGGAAATGACTGGCGCCCAGGGGGAAACAAAAGACTACGCCGCGAAACTCAGCTTCGGCATGTGACTCACGCGGCAAAGAAAGCGGCCCGGCAAGAATGCCGGGC
>JAYWBY010000013.1:0-2668 GCA_043781115.1 Pseudomonadota bacterium | reverse complement strand
GGCACCTCTTTGGTGGACGTCGCAACCAGCGCCGGGCCGCCCCTTCCTTCGCCTGGCGAACTCTTGGCGCTCAGCGCCTGCTCTTCGCCGAAGCGCCGCTGTCCGAAGTGCAGAACGAAACAGAGGACCACGCCGCTCAAGACCCAAAGCGGCAGCGTGTCGGAAGGCCAAACGCGGTTGGGCGGTTTGACGACGGGCACTTCGGCGCTCAAGACGCCGAGGTGCGGAACGCTGCGGGCCTCGACCCACTCGGGATAATCGGGCTGCCAAACATGGTCGGTCGGCTGCAGGCGCCCAACCTCCGCCAGGTGCACCAGCTCGGCAAACGTCATCGGGCCATGCCGACCGTTCTCGATGCTGGCGTACCAGCGATCGGTCGGCATGGCTCCTGGTTTGACTGGCGCGGGCTCGGTGGACACGGATGGTCTCCCCTCGGGCAAAGGGCCCGTCAGGGGGTGTCGGCGGAGGGAGAGAAAGGATTAGAGAAAAAGAGAATATGCGTGAGAATTATCAGTGATTATGAAGACATGGTAAGCCAAAACCTAAAGGAAAAAACAAAAAAACTAAAACCTGAAGGCCGTTTCGAGGTCGATTTTTGTTTTTTAGGTTTTTTTCTTTTTTCCTTTAGGTTTTGGCTTACCTATCTAAATTCTGTCCGAGGTAGACGCGCCCCCTCTCCATCAGCTCCTTAAACTTCCCCCTATCCTTCGCCTGGAGCACTTCGCCGTACTGCTCGAGCCTCTTGATCACCGCCTGCACCAGCTCCGGCGTAAAGCGGTTCTCCGCTTGGATCTCGTAGTAAAGATCTTGATTCTCCTTCACCACCGGCGCCGACACTTCCAACTGCGCATTGAACGTCGTCGACGCCGCGCGCCGCAGTTCATCGTAGGCGATGCCGCTGCCTTCCAAAGCACTGGCGAAAACCAGGCTGGTCAAATGCGAGAGCCCCAAGACGTAGCTCATCAGCTGATCGTGCCGTTCCAGCGGCAAGACCACGAGCTCGGCGGTCGTGCCTTCGAAGAGCGCCTTCGTCTCAGCGGTCAGCGCGGCATCGCCAGTATCGCAAATCAAAATGTTGCGACCCGCCAGGAGGTCGACTTCGGGACCGAACATCGGATGCACCGACGAGATGCGCAGCCCTTCCCTCGCAGCGTCCTTGATGGCGCCCAGGAGCGGCGTCTTCAGCGAGCAAATGTCGAAGACCAAGGCTTTGGTCTTGGCCTTCGCCAATTCCCCGATCACCGCGGCCGTTACCGAAATGGGTGTCGACAAGACGATGACGTCTTGTTCGGCGGCGGCTTTGGCTAGGTTGGTGACGAGCGGAAAGGAGGATGACTTGCCGCTCGCCCCGGGATCGTAGTGCGTCACGGCATAACCGAAAGAGTCGAAATAGTGCGAGAGCCAGCGGCCCATGCGACCTTGGCCGCCGGCGATCAAGACCTTCAGCGGGCCCTGGCTCTTCTGGCGTTTCGTCATCGCCTGGTGCTCGTCCTGCGCGGCGACCGAATAACTGATCAGCAGCCGGAAGAGGTCCTCCGCCAGCGATTCGTAGAGCCCTAAGTCGCGGGCCTTCGCCCGGCCGCGCTCGATGACGTCCTTCTCGACGCGGTAGTCCTTCACCGGCAGATTCGCCGCGGCCTTAACCACGCCGATCGCCTTGGCGAGCGCCAAGCGTTCGGCGGCAAGGCTCAAAAGCCGGTCGTCGACGTCGCGGATTTGTTGGCGAAGCTTGGTGAGCTTCGCCTGATCGTCTTGGCTCAACGCCGCCTCATTTGCTCAAGACGCTGTCGAGTGCCTTGAGGACTTGATCTCGGCTCATCGGTTTCGGCAAGATCCGGTCGGGGAGCCCGGCGATGTTCTTCACCAGCGCCTCGCGGTATCCGCTGAACACTATAACAGGAAGATCCGCCCGGACGCTCTTAATTCGGCTGACGAGGTCGAGGCCGTTCATGTTCGGCATCAAGATGTCGGTCAAGACGACGTCGGGCTGATAGCGTTCAATGACCAGCAGCGCGTCGAAGCCGTCGCTAACCGAAACCACGCGAAAACCCTGGCTTTCGAGGACCGCGGCGAGAAATTCCTGCGTGTCGACGTCGTCGTCGACGACGACGGCGGTGCGGACCCTGGCCCCGGAGTCGTCTAGGCTCGCTTCGGGCACGAGCAGCACCAAGGCGAAGTCCTTCTCGGTCCGCGTCAATTTCAGGGTGGCGCCCGTTCGCGCGAGGGTATCGGTAGCTTGCGCGACCTCAGCCTCTAGGCGGGGGGAAGGCGGCGAAGACCAATGAACCTCGGCGCGGAGGAAGCCCGTGACGCCGTCCTCGGATTCGAAGGCGGTGATCAAGCTGATCGAGGCGTTGGCCTTCGTTTCGCGGATGAGGGTGCCGACGAGTTGGGAGAGGCACTCTTGGACTACCAGTTCGTCGAGCCGCGCCGAGATGTTCGTGCTGACGTCGGCGACGAGTTTCACCGAACGCTCGCGCGCATCGGTTTGCAGGTCGGCCATCAAACCGTTCATCAGCTTTGGGACGTTTACCGACGAGGTCGCCAACTTTTAGCTCCATTTGTGATGGCGCGACTTATTTCGTACCTGATGTTTATGCCGTAGCAGAACCCAAAAGTCCAACTAAGAGTGGCTACAATTGATTAGTTTTGGTTATATGTGGAAGAG
>JAYWBY010000012.1:0-7504 GCA_043781115.1 Pseudomonadota bacterium | reverse complement strand
GCTCGAAGCCGGCGCCGCGCGGATCGCGGAGATGCACGTATTCGGCCTCATGCTTGCTCGTCAGCGCGAGCTGCACCTCGACCTCGTCGCCCGGCAATAGCTTCTCGCCTTCGGCCAGGGGTTTCAGCGTGAATTCTTGGCCCGTGCCGACCCGTTTGAAGTAAGCGCGAGTCAGCGAGAAGAAGTCTCCTCGCTCCTCCTTGGGCAAAACGTCAGTCGAGAACTGCCAGGTCGCCGATGCGAACATGACGCCCTTCGTGTCTTTCTCGACCGACACCGTCGCCATCGTCTTTGGATCGACTTTGGGACCAGGAATTACGATCCGGGAGGTTCCCGTGTAGTGGTCCGGTTCGAAGGTGAACGTCCGGTGCTCGGGCCCGACCGTAACGCGCGCCTCCTCCTTCACTCCCAGCGCCTTTTCCTTCTTCAGATAGTGGACGAGCGAATAGATGACCTCGGCCGTCGCCCGAGTCGATTTCCAGTGGTTGAGTTTCTTGTTGAGGAAGAGCCACAGCACGAGCCCATCCTTTTTGTCGCTGCCGGGGTCGAGCTCCATCAACGTCCGGAGCGCGAAGGCGTGCGTCTCGATGGTGTCGTTGTACCAAAGCCAAGACCGGTCCTCGGCCGCCCAAAAAGTCCCTTTATCCTTTTCCGTCTTCGCCGAATCCATGACGCTGTCGAAGACGAGTTTGCCGTCGTTGTGCCGTCCAGCGCGTTTCAGCGTCAGAGCCAGGTACGCCTTTAGGAAAGGCGAGTGCTCTTTCCAGTGCTTGAAGGAAAATTCCAAGATGTCGCTGCGCTGCTTCGCCGAAAGAGCGTTGCCGGTCCACGAGGGATCCGGATAGGCGGAGGCGACATAATTGAGGAACGTCAAAAACTCCCAATCGGCCTTCCCTTGGATCAGCTTCTGGACGTAAGAGCTCCGAAAGTATTCGCCGAGATAAGTCCAACCTTTGACGACCATGTCCTTCGGCACGTCGACGCCGAATTCCGTCGCTTTCGCGAAGCCATGCATCAAATAGAGCGTAATGTAGGGCGACGCCGGCCCGCCGGCGAACCAGGGAAAGGCGCCGTTTGGGAGTTGAATCTTCCGGAGCTTTGCCAGTGCCGAGTCGCGTTCAGCCTGGGCGATGCGCGGGTCGAGCACGTCTATCGTCGCTAGCTCGTCGTCTTGGGTTTTACCTTTTGAGGCCTCCAGCCAGGGCGACTCTTCGGCAGTCATGCGGCGGTTCGGGTCGTTCATGTCGAAAGACTCGAGCGGCGTCTTGCGCTTCGAGAACTCCTTCGCCATCGCGGCGACGGCCGGATAACTGGCGAAGACGCTCGAAACGATGCCGGTCGAAACGAAGCGGTTGAGCGTCTGCTCGGCGCATTCGTAAGGATAGCGCGTGAGGTACGGCAACGACTTCAGCACGGAATAGAAAAGTTGCCCGTCTACCGACACGACCATTTTTTCGCTGACTAGCGACGGGTCGTCGCCCTTTGCCAGATCGTCGAAACGCATCGTCCGATGCTCTTTGTCCCGGAGCGTGACGAACCGCGACTGCAGCAAGTGGAGACGGCTCGGGAGGACCGGCAGCGGCCTGAGTTCGCCGTCGCTGTCGTCACCGGAGTGGGCGGTGACGTGCAGGGCAACCATGCCGACCCGGCGCGGCACGACCAGCGGGAACGACAGGCTGCTACTGCCCTTGGCGGCGATGGAGAAGGTCTTCTTGTTGTCCTTCACGCTAAAGGAATCGTTGAGGCTCGCCTCGGTCTCGGGATCTATGAGGTCGAAGATCAAATCGCCTTTCAATTCTTCGTCGGAAGCGTTGTTGACCATGACCTTCATCTCGGCCTTGTCGCCTTCGCGGAAGAACCTCGGCACATACGGGCGCACCATCAGTTTTTTCACGCTGCGGGCTTCCTTGTGGTCTAGCCCCGAGCGGAAGTCTTTCGTCAGCGCCACGACCCAGAAATTCCACGCCGTCACCGAATCCGGGGCGTCGAATTCGATCGACACCGAGCCGTCTTTGTCGGTGAGAAGCTGCGGTTTGAAGAACGCTGTTTCGGCGAAATTCGTGCGCATTTGGACCGGGGCGGCGCTGCTTACGACGGGCAATGGGGATTGGCTTCTGCCGCCTGCCGAACCGCTAACTGCGGCCGTCCGTACCTCATCTTTGTCGTACGAAGCGTCCTCGGCCGCATCGTCATCCTTCTTGGCTGACTTGGCTCTCATCTTCGGTATTTTGAGGCTCGCCGCTTCCGCCATAGGCGCGGCCATCGGCGCGCGATTCATGACTTTGCCGACGCCGAGACCGAGGCGTGAGAGATTGACGCCGCTGGCCAAGCTCAGGCCACCGATGCCCCGGTCGTCGAAAAACTTCAGTTGGTCGGGTCTGAGTCCGACGTTGCCGATTTCTTCGAACTCGGGGTCTTGCTGCCCGAGCGGCTGACCTTGATTCTCTCCGAAGCTGGCCTTTTCCCAGCCTGCTTCGCCTCGATACGGGAAGATAGAAAGCGGCGACGCGACGTAGTGGCCTTGGAAGAAGTCCAAGCTCTTGTCGTACATGTAGGCCAGGACTTCGGCGGTGGCTTTGCCCGGGTCGTTGCCTTTGATCTTGATCCGCCAAGTTTCCTTGCCGCCCGGTTTGAACGTGTCGCGAAAGGTTTGAAACTCGATGCCAAGCGCCTTATTGTCCCACGGAACGGCGATGGTTTCGGTCAGACGGACGAATTGATGGTCGCTGACCAGCGTCAAGGATACGGCGAAGCCGCCTCGTTGCTCTTCCGTCACGGGGATCTCGATGAGGTCGCTGCCTTCGCCGACTTTCAGAATGCGCCGCTCCTTCAACTTCCCGGAGCTGAAGACGTCGAAAAAGAGGGTCTGACCCGGCAACCCGGAGTGCCAGAAAAAGCGCGCCGTGCCGCCGACCGGGACCGTGTCGGATTCGGAGGTGAAAAACGCGGGGAGCGCCAACGGCGTTTGCTTCGCGGCGACGACGATCGTCTTGAACGCCTCGGCGGTCGCGCCAAAATCGTCCTTGGTCTCATAGCGCAGACGATAGGCCCCAGGCGCCAAATTCTTTGGCAGAGCCAATGCCGCGACGCCAGTATCGTCGTGAATTATTTCTCCCTGCGCCATTTCCTTGGCGTCGGCCCAGCGAAAGAGTTCGGCATCGGCATTGTAGTTCGGACTAAAGCGGGGTCTTTGCGCATCACCCGGCGTCACGACGCTTGGCTCGCCTTCGCTGGGGTTCCGTGCGGTTCGTTCGAGCGCCGGCAGATCGGCGGGAGGCAACGCCTTCTCGGGTTGCTTCAAGGCGATCAGACGGTAAGTGCCCTTGCCGGCCCTGGGCTTCCCGTCGAGCGATGCCCGGTGCAGCGTCAGGTTCGCGGCCTCACCTTCGCGGTAGAATTTATGGTCGGCGTCGATGGTCGCCTCGACCGACACAGTGCCGACGCGGAAGCTGCGGTTGGCCGTCCGGGTTTCGCCGCCGTCGTCCGTGAAGTCGGCTTTGATCGTGTAGCGATAAGACAGATCTTTGCTTTCGGCGCCTTGCTTTTCGTCGGCCGACGGCAAGAAAGAGACGTCGAATAGGCCGTCTTTGCCGAGGGTCGCCGTTCCGGTCGCCACGGTTTGAGCGCCTCCTCTGACGCCCTCGCTCGACCGGAAGTAGTATTCCCACCACCACGGATAAACGGATTGCCGCTCGACGCGCCAGACGATTTTGCCTGAGGTGACGGGCAAACCAAAATAGTAGCGTGCTTCGCCCTCTACGTGGGCCTGGCGATTGAGGCGCAGTGGGCTTTCGGGGTCCTTGATCGTCACTTCGAACGTCGGCCGTTTGTATTCTTCCACGAGAATCGACGACTGGGCGCCGCCGACCGAGCTGCGCAGCGCCCAATGCCCGAGGAGCCGGCCGGAGGGCAAGTCGAACTCGCCAGCGGCGGAACCGAAGTCGTTCGTCTTGACGACTTTGGTCGTGATCACTTGGTAGTTCGCGTCGAGGAGGCTCATTGTGACGGAGAGGCCGGCCGCGACCTTGTAATTCGCCTTCGCGTCCGCGCCTTGGTACGCGACGACCTTCCACTGGACTTTCTGACTCGGGCGGTAGACGCTGCGGTCGGTGTAGATGAAACTCGACTGCACTGCGGGTGCTGGCAATTCGCGCGAGAGGTACTGAATTTCCGTATCGAGCGCGACCTGATCGCCTCGGCGGGCCATCACGAAGTAGGAACCGTAATCGGAGCCCGACCCGGTAAAGCGAACCGTGCCTTTGGCGTCGGAAGTCAGCGTCTCTTGGATTTTGTTCTTCTTGCCGTATTCGAAGCGGTACAGAACGACCGAAGCCCCGGCGATCGCGTGGCCGTCGTCGGCGTCGACGACGGTGACGTCGAGCAGATTGCCGTTTTCGACGTGCGAGAGGAGCGCCAGGTCGGTGACCGCGAATTTGACGCCGGTAAGGCGCCCCGTCTTTTTGGCGAATTTCGCGTCCGTCGACGCCACCACGAAGTAAAGCCCCGGTTTCGTCAGGGGCGGCGTCACGAACGATTGATGCTCGTAGAGGTCCGGCGTCGCCGGTAGGTCGACTTGCCAGGACTCGACGGGCTTCTTGTCCTTGAACTTCGAGAAGTCGCGCTGCCAATCGTTGTATTCTTGAAAGCCGTCAATCTGGCTTTGCACGTCTAGGGCGTAAGCCCGAAAATAAAGCGTCTTCAAATTCTTGTGTTGAACGGCGATCGACCGGCGCTTGGCGCCATCAGACTTCATGGACGTCAGCTCATAGCTCGACGCAAGCAAAGAGCGCTTTTCCGCTTCGCAACGCTTCCCTCCGACCGATTTCGGGTATGCTTCCGCCCCTTGTTCGGCGATTTTGAGCGCGGACACCAGTTTGCCGGCGCGGCTTTCGAATTCGGAAAAGTCGGCCATGCCGTAGGCCCACCACGGGTATTTCGCGTAATCCGGCAACACCGCCTTCAGCTGCGCGCTGACCGCGAGCTGCTTGTCCCGTTCGTTGAAGGCCGCCGCGAGGCGGCGCAGCCGTTCGAGCCGGGCCTCCAGTTGAGCCTCCGGTTGATTTTCGTGGCGATGCCAGGCTTCGAGGTCGGCCAAAAGCGCAACGGCGCGGAGTAAAGGGTGCGCCGAAGAGTCGTCGAGCGCCGGGACCTTTTCGAACTTGCCTTCTAGTAGCGCTTTGAAGTCTTGACGGTAGAGTTCATTGCTTTCCTGCGGGGTCCAGTAAGCCGACGTTGCAAGCAATTCGACGCTCATGTACGTCAACATGTCGCGCAAGGTTCCGCGGATCCCCTCCGGGTAATCGTTGGCTTCGACGTAGTCGGAGAGGACGCCGATCTTTTCTTTCGAGAGCGCCTCGCGATTCTGCCAAGCTTCGTTGAGCGTCGTCAGGGCCTCGTGGAAGATTTGGTCGGCTGTCCAGGCCTTCAAGTCGATCGGCCCCTTGGCTTCGATCTTTTCCCGTTGGCGGATTTCCCAGGAGTATTCGCTCAAGTAATTCGTCAGGCTCCTAGAATAAAAGAGCTGAAGCGTCAGTTTCGCCAGCTTCCCTTCGGGCCAGGGCTGGTCCTTCAGAAACCGGACCGCGGTCTCATAGCCGTGCAGCCCCGTCTTGAGCTGTACGGTGACGATTAACGCCTTGGTCCATTTGTCGTCGTCGTGATCCTTGGCGGCGGCGGTGATTTTCTGCTCGATGAGAGTCAACGCTTCCTGAAACTTTTGGACCTCGACCAATTTGTCGACGTCCGGCCAGATTGACGCTTTGGCGTTTGCGGCCGAGGCGGAGCCCAAAAGAATGAGTGCGAGGAACAGACGGGCGACCGGTCTAAGCATGGCGACTCCTGGGGATTATCTGGGCTCATTCTCGATGACATGGACCGGAATATGCAAGCGTAAGGCGTGGTACTAAACAGGAGATCCGACATGGCAGTTGTTAAGACGCATCATTGGCGGCTGACTCCCGAAGTCCTTCAACCCACCTGGCATGCAGCCAGGCCTTTGATACTTTTGCTGCTGGCGGCGTTGCTCGTTGGCGCGCTGGCGGTCGGGGTAGGGTGGACTTTCAGTTGGCTGAAAACGGTCTTCGACGGCTCGCCTCTATGGTCTAGCGGTGGTGTTGCTCATGAGATGCCGTTGTTGGTGTTTACGACGGTCATGATCGTGGCTTTGGTGCCGGCGATCTTTGGCTTCGTGATAATGGCAATGGCAGCAGTTGCCGGGTATGTATTGCCGTTCTTGGAAGGACGGAACGGCGACAAGCGCGACTAGGAGAGGTGAGAGAGGCCGAAACGAAGAAGGCGCCCTTTGGGGCGCCTTCGGATGCTTACTTCTTTTTGCCTTTGGCAGCCTTGCCGGCTTCCAATTTCATCTTGAGGCGCATTTTATTGCGTCTCCAGGCTCTGCGCTGGCGATGCTTCGGTCCCCGACGATTATCTCCACGACCCATGATCAGTCCCTCAACTTTCTGGTTAGCCGACTTTTTTCACGGTGCGAAGGAAAGCATCAAGGCCGATCTTGTCGATCGTCCGGATGGCTCCCGTGCAAACGCGGAGAGTAACGAACGCCTTCTTCGAGTCCGACCAGAAACGCTTCTTCTGCAAATTCGGCAGGAAGCGGTGATTGGTCTTGATGTTGGAGTGGGACACGCGGTGTCCGACCAAAACCTGCTTGCCGGTAATACAACGTCTTGCCATGGCTTACTCCTCCCGTCCGCCGCCGAAGTCATCGTCACCGCCGCCGCCGCCTTCGCGACCGCCGCCACCCTCACCGTCGTCCCGACGAGGTCCGTCGAAGCCGCCACGGTCACCGAACGGCCGGCCGCCCGGACGTGAGTCCCGGAAGCTGGTGCTGGCGTTGGCCGCGGCCATTTCGCCGGAGAAGCCGCGCTCAGCCCGGTGAGCGACGGAGTACGGAAGCAACGCCAAATAACGAGCGCGTTTGATCGCGGTGGTAATTTCGCGTTGCTGTGCCGAGGTGGCGCCCGAAATGCGGCGAGGAATGATCTTGCCGCGATCGGTGATGAAACGCTTCAGCGTGTCCGGTTTTTTGTAGTCGATCGAGATTGAAGGATCGAGCGTACGCTTGCGGCGCAGCATGAAGCGGCGGCGCTTTTTCTTGGTCGTTTTAGGAACGATAGCCATTACTTTCTCCAGCAGGAATCGAGAGCCACGAAAAATACAACAAAGGTGTAGGCTCGGCAAGCGTGAAAGGCTTCCAAATCGCGGCAAAACACGGGTAAACTGCCCCGACTCCCCGGCGCGCTCTGGCCGTAGCCCTGAAAACCCAATCCCTATGGACGGTTAAGTACCCAAAGTGGTCGAACTCGAAGTCGCCGTACCCACTCCGCTCAGCCGGACCTTCACCTACCTGGCGGATAGCCCGGTCGCCGCGGGGACCAGGGTGCTCGTGCCTTTCGGGCGGAGGCGGGTCGTCGGCGTGGCGCTAGGGCCGGCGTCGCCGCCGGCCGACGGGAAAATCGAGTTAAAACGGGTCGAAACTGTGCTCGAC
>JAYWBY010000011.1:0-7511 GCA_043781115.1 Pseudomonadota bacterium | reverse complement strand
AACGAGTACTCGGCTTCGGCATCGGGCATCGCAGTGATCAACTGCAGGTCGCCGCGTTTCAAATACGGCAAGAGTTCGTCCATCGTACCTTCGGTGACGGACAGGCGAGGGTCGGCACGGAGGGCTGCCAGCGCCGCGCCGGCGGTGATCGTGCGCTCGGGAGATTTCAGCCAGCCGACGCCGTATCTTTCGGGCGCCGAGCTCGAAAAGGCGAAACCCAAGATCGCCATCCAAAGAATGGGCATGAACAACACGAAGAAAAACGCCGACGGCTCGCGCCGGAATTCGCGCCAGCGCCCCTTGGTCAATTCGGCGATGCGGCTGACCCTGCTACTTGCCATCGCGCAGGCTCCGTCCCGTCAGTTTCAGGAAGACGTCCTCGAGGGTCCCTTGGCGGAGCTCCAGGTTTTTCACTTTCACGCCGAGCGCCGTTTGGCTGGCGAACACTTCCTCGATGCGAGAAGCGGCATCAGGGACGACGACGTCGAATTCGTCCGAGCGCACGACCGCTTCCCCGAACCAAACCAGCTTGGCCGTGATCCGACAGCGCAGGGCTTCATCGGCAACCAGCGGCAGGCCCGTCTTAGCGTCGGCGAAGCCCAAGCCCAGAACCTGTTCCCCGCAAACCTCTCGGATCAGCTGGCGCGGCGTTCCTTGGGCGATGATCTTGCCTTGGTCGACGATGGCGACGCGGTCGGCGAGGACCTCCGCTTCTTCCATGTAATGAGTCGTGAGGAGAATGCTCCGCCCCTCGGCCTTCAAGCCTTGCAGGAGGTCCCAAGTCGCGCGGCGGGCCTGCGGGTCGAGGCCGGTCGTCGGCTCGTCGAGGAAGAGGAGTTGCGGGTCGTTGATCAAACCGCAGCCGAGGTAGACGCGCTGCTTTTGGCCGCCCGAGAGCTTCCGGATTTGGGTGTCGGCCTTGTCCTCGAGCGACAGCTTGGCGAGCAGCGATTCGAGGGCCACCGGCCGCTGATAAAAGCTTGCGAAGAGGCGCAGCGTCTCGCGGACCGTGTAGCGTTTGTAGAGGTTCGTCTCTTGGAGAAGAACGCCGACTTTCTCTAAGATCGCGAGGCGGTCCTTGGCGAGGCTCTGGCCAAAGATTTCCACCGTCCCGCCGTCGGGCTTGGTCAGGCCTTCCAGCATCTCGACGGTCGTCGTCTTGCCGGCGCCATTTGGGCCGAGGAGCGCCAAGCATTCACCGGTCCCAACCTCCAGGTCGATGCCGGCGACGGCGGTCAGGTTTTTGTAACGCTTGGTCAGCCCTCGGGCGACCAGCGCCGGGGCACTGGCAGGATTCAAGGAACGCTCTCCGTTTCGAGGGCCTCAAAGTAACTCCATGAAAAGACAAAAGCAATTTCCCTCGCGATTAGGGTGGACGGGGGTTGCCCGTTGTGGGATTTTTGGATTATACAGACACTTCCATGCGTAGATTCCCGGCCAGCACGAGGCTTTAACGTGGCGACAGAACAGGCCTTTGACATAGTGATCGCAGGCGGCGGCTTGGCCGGAGCGCTGACCGCGGCGCGCCTTGCTGCGACGCACCCCGGGTTGAAGATCGCCTTGCTCGAGAAGGAGCCGGAACTCGGCGGCCGCCTTCGTTCCACCGCGCCGGAAAAGCGCCTTTACGGCTACGGCCTCAACGCCATTTCGGATCCGCTCTTCGAGCTGTGGAACCAAGCACTTAAGGGCGACGACTCGGAAGCCGTCGACCTTGCCTCCCTCGTCGAGCGCCGCCAAGCGCAGGTCGGCGTGCTCGCCGGCAACAAGATGGGCCAGATCGGCATCGACTCTTGGTTCACGCCAAAGGGCGCCCGCGTGCTCGGCGGCTACACCGCCTCGAAGCAGTGGGTCGAGGTCGAGGACATCGTCCGCCAAGGCGCGACGGCAGCGAAGGCGCCAGCGGTGGTCGAGGACGCTGAACTCGCCGCGACGGAAGACGCCCAAGAAGAGGAAGAAGACTCCCGCTCGCATGCTTTTGGCCATTACTGGAAGAAGCCCCGCAAAGTTCCTGCCGCCGTCGTGCTCGAACACTACGGCAGCGCTTACGGCATCCCCGACGTTTGGGCCGCAGCCCCCCAAGCCATAGCCGAACGCGCCGCGCTCCATTCCGGCCGTCTCCACTGCGGCGAGTGGGACAAGGCGCTGATCGCTTTGACCTCGTTACCCGCGTTTCAAAAGTCCGTGACCGTGATCGTCGACTGCCGCATCATCGATGCAGACAAAGAAGGCGACGACTGGGTCATCGACGCGGAAGCCGGAACGTACCGAGCCAAGACGCTCGTCGTCGCCCAGCCGCCGTGGCAGGCGACCAACTGGTTGCCGCGCACCCTTTGGCCGACTTCGCTGCTGCAATTGGCAAGCAAGACGAAACCCGTCAGCATCGTCGTCTTGGCCGAGCGCTTAGCCGCCAAGGACATCGAAATCCCCGACGTCATCATCGTCCCGGCCGAGAAGGTGCAGATTATCCGCAACGGCAAGGACGAGATCTGCTTCCAAGCGACGATCGACTACGAGATGTCGCTCCAAGCTCCGGCCGTCGTCAAAGCCGTGAAGCAGCTGAAGCGCGCCCGCAAGAAGTTGCTGGCCCTTTATCCGGGTCTCGTGACGGAAGGCAACCACGTCGCCCTGCAGCCGATCGCCTGGGCTCAGTCGCCGCTCCACGCCGACCGCCGCTGGATCGAACGCGTCGGCAAGAAGACATTCAACACCAAGAATTTGGCGTTCGTGGGCGACGCCTACGGCACGACTTACGATGGCGACGCGAATTTGGCGAAGTCGGTCAGCACGGCCTGCGACGCGGTGCTGGGCTAACTTTAATCCGCGACCAAATTGGCGAGGAAGAGGCAGTCCCAACCCGCGGAATCGCGCCACGCTTGGTCGGCGGTGTCGCGCTCCCACGCCCATTGATGACGCGAGCCGAGGCTCGGCGCTTCGAACGACGGGCATAGGTCAAAGAGGCGGCGGCGCACGGCCGCGGTCGGCCCGTCCTTCAGGTAGACGAAGAACGGATTGTCCGGCTGCCGGTCAACGAGAATGCGGGCGGCCTTCTCGGCGTTGTCGCGCGACGAGTCGAGCTTTTGTTTCAGCAACACCTCGACGGCGGGAAGATGCGTTTCGTACCCGAGCGGGGCGTTCTGGGCTTCGAGCCAAAGGAGCTCGCCGTCGGCGTTGTCGTAGAGGCGCATTTGGTCGTTCCGAGGCAGGCCGAGGTGCTGAAAAACCCGACCCATCAGCCCCCAGTTGCCGGGCGTCACGTTGCAACTTCCCCCCGAGTCGTCGGTGCAGAAGCGGTGCGGTCCGCGAACCTGGCAGCCGCCGCCAAACGGTTTCCAGAGAAGGCAGGGGCGGTTGTCTTCGATCCAGCTCAGCCAGCGCCGGGCGGCGTCGGCGTCCCGCGTTGCCGCGAGATAAAGCAAAACGCCCATAGACATGTCTCGGGAGAACGAGTGGGCCTCGCCGAGATTGTCGGGATTGCGCCGGGGAGAGCGCCACCAGCGTCCGTCGCTGCCTTGGGCGTTGCGCACTTGGGCGCAGCCGCGCGCGTCGCCAGAGGCACACAGGAGTCCGCTGAATAGCGCCATGTCGCCGTCGTCGCAATCGGCTTTGGCGGGATAACCCGAACAGGTCGGCGCGATGGCTTCCCAGTATTCGCGGGGACTGGTTTCGACGCTGGCGAGCTCGGACGCGTCACGCCGTCCGCAAGCGGACATAGTGATCAGGAGTCCCACGACCATCGCAATTTGGTAACGCATGCCCCGATTGTAACATCAAACCGCTAAATCATAGCCTTAGCTTGGAGCACTAACTCCCGGCGTTTTTCCTTCTTGCCGTCGAGCAGGGCTTTGACCTCGGTTTTGGTTGCGTTGCCAAAACTCACATCTTTCAATGTCTTAAGATTGATCCGCACGTTGAAGTGAGCGGCTCTCAATCCTGCGTCCGCAAGCAGCACGGCGATCGCGGCGTCGCTCACCACCGTCTTTTTGGCGGTCGGAATGATCGTCGCGGCCAGGGCAAAAAGGGCGTCAAAGAGGCGCATGGTTGCCAGGGGGACCTCGGTCGCCTCTTTGAGAGCTGCCTGGATCGCCGCGTCGCGCTTCGCCTTTTCGGGGTCCGTCGCCTTCGCGAGCTTGTAAGCCGCGAGGACTTTCGTGAACGCCGAGGCGTCTTCGTCGGCGAGTTCTAGGAAACGTTTCCGGCTGTCGTCGAGCGTCTTCAGCGTCTGGTTTCTTTGCGGCAAGAGCAGGGCGCCGGGGCTGTCGCCGGTTACGTTGACGACCATGCTGAGCAGCGCCGCCGCCTGCGCTCCCGTCACCCCGACCGCGGCGCCGCCGCCGGGCGCGGGCTCCGCGCTCGCCAGCACGGTCAGGTACTGCTCGAGGCTTTGCATCGCCACCTTTCCGGTCTTAGGAGTGGTAGTTGTCATAAAGCCTCAGCGTGTTGCGAATCGCCATGGTGATGGTCATCGGGCCGACCCGGGGCACGAAGACGCCGGCTTTGGCCTCGACGTCGTCGTCGAAGTTTTTCATCGTCGAGAAATTCACGCACCAGGCGCCGGCCCTAATTTCGCCCGCCCTTACTAAAGGGAAGGAGCGGCTCGGCACGCCGGTGATGATGATGTCAGAGCGTGCCAAGGCCTCGGCGCGCGTGGCGTCGGTGTCGACGACGTGCTCCTTGCGGAAAAGGACGGGACCGTCGAGGTCAAACGAATAAACGTCGGCACCGTCGTTGGCCAGCATGCTGGCGAGCGGGCGGCCGACCACTTCGCTACGGTTGAAAATAGTGACCGTCTTGCCTTTGAGCGGATCCGTGCCGTGCTGAGTCAAGCCGCCTGCGGCGTCGAGCAATTTGACGATGGCGAGCGGAGTGCACGGCAAGATGGCCTTCTTGGTCTTCTCCGGATTGATGAAGCGTTGGTTGTGGTAGAGCTTCCGCACCCAATAGGTGCTCAAGCCTTCGATGTCTTTCCGGTGGTCGACCAAATCTTTGATGTAGGCATCGCGCTCGACGCCGAAGATCGGGTAATAAACGATGACGCCGTGGACGTTTTCGTCGGCGTTGGCGGCGTCGATCGCTTGTTCTAATTCAAGTTTGGCGACGCGGCGGAGCTCGAAGTTGACGCCGACGTCGTTGCAGGCCGTCTGCGTATAATTCGCATAAGTCTGCGAGGGCGAAGCCTCCGTTGACAGGAAGCCGACGAGGTTTAGCGGCTTCTTCAGCTTCTTGACTCGACCCTCGAGGTCGAGCCGGATGCTCTTGGCGACGCTGCTCGGGTCGATCAACCGTGCCATCAAATAATTCCCGCGTCGTAGGCCACCGCTTCGAGTTCGATCTTGTCGCCCAGCGGAACGTTGCCGTCGTCCAGAAGCTTCAATAATATGGCCTTCAGTTGGTCCGCATCGATGACGTCGTCCCGGTAGAGAAAGTACAAGCCGAAGAAGACGTTGTAAGCGTACCGGTCGTAGTACGGTTGCTTTTCGTAGTTTAGCAGATAGTCTTTCAGGTCGACGCCGCCGTATTCGGGCGCTCCGGTGCGCGAATAAATTTCCCCGGCCAGACCTGGAGTCAGGGGTGGCGCGACGCGGGCCAGTTCGGCGTTGTACGCCGCGACGGTCAGCTGGCCTGCTTCCTGGTCGCTGTCGCTGAAGCGGCCGGCGTTGCGGACTGAATCATAGTCGATCGTGCCCTTCCAAAAGTCCCGGTAATTGGCGCTCGCCTTGGCGGCGCGGTCTTGCCATTTTTGACGCTCGTCGCCGCGCGGGCAAGACTTGAACGGCACGACCTCTTGCGCGACCTCGACGCACTCGATCCACTTCGTTGCGGCTTGGCAAGCGGCCAAGCTTTCGTCGAAGGCGTCGGGGTCGTCGAAGGTCGTCAAGGCCAACCCGGCATCGCAGGAGGCGGCAAGCGCATCGAGTACTTTCAAATCGACGGGCTTCGCCAAAGTTGGCCCCTGGTCCGTAACTTGGACGGTGCTTTGGTGGGCGTTGTAGAGCGCCTCTTCGTCGATCGTCACGTCGTCGCGCGATTTGAACGCGGTGAAGTCTAGCAACGCCAATCCAGAAGTGCTGCCGTTGATCACCGTCGCCAGGGCCGCCGCGTCGGAGAAGTATGCGCTCTCTTGGAAACCGTCCTTGGTGATGCTGGCGGCGCTGCCGCTGATGCGATGGTTCAGGCCCACGACTTGGCCTTTGGTGTTCAAAACGGGCGAGCCGCTCGTCCCGGGAATCGAGAAATAGTCGGCGATGACCCAGTCTCCGCTCAAGTCGTAGACTTGTCCTTCCGCCCATTTTTTCAAGCCTGCACCGGGATGGCCTATCAAATAGACTTTCTGGTTCATCAGCGCCGGGCCGTTGTCGGCGGTTAGCGTCAGGAACGACGGCGTCACCAAAGGCGTCGTCTTGTCTTCTTGATAGAGTTGAACGATCGAGGCGTCGAGGCGCGCGTCGATCACGAGCGGCAAGGCAAAGACGTCGAGAGGCTCCTTCGAGCCGCGGCCGAGCTCGTAGTCCTGGTACATCCGGATGAAGCATCCGGTCTTGGGGCAGTTCTTCACGCCGAGCACGTGATTGTTGGTGAGAAGCTTGCCGCTGTCGTTCAGGAAGAATCCGGTGCCGCTACCCGATCCGACGTTCAGCATGACGACCGCGTCGACGGCGCTCTTCAAGGCGGGGTTCGCCAGCGTCTCGACGTCGTGGAAGGCGGAGTATTGCGGCAAGGACCCGATCTTTTCGACCGTTTTGACCTCAGAGCCGCAGGCGGCGACGGCAAGAAGGCCAAGAAAAAGCGTCGTATGCATGGGAGGCCGTCCTTATTTCCGCTGTAGCGTGAAATGCAGGTGTTTTCCGCGGGTAACTCTGGCAGAAAGCGGGTGAGTGCGGTTGAGAAGTATTGCCGCTTCATGGCGGAATTTTTACCACAAGATCCCGTTCAAAGGCAGCCATCAAGCGATGCTTCCCGTTTCGCAAGAAATCGCCGCAAGAGCCCGGAATGTCGAGCTTAGTTCGGCGGAGACGACGCGTTTCAGCCGCCATTTGTTGCTGCCCGAGGTGGGAATCCTCGGCCAAAAGCGCCTAAAGGCCGCGCGCGTCCTGGTCATCGGCGCCGGCGGGCTCGGCTCGCCAGTGGCGCTTTATTTGGCCGCCGCCGGCGTTGGGACTCTGGGCATCGTCGAGTTTGACGTCGTCGATACGACCAACCTGCAACGGCAGATCCTTTACGGTGAACGCCACGCCGGCACCCCGAAGATCGACGCGGCGCTCGAGCGGCTTCGCGACTTGAATAGCGGCATTCGACTGGTGGCGCACCGTGAACGCTTGGACGCCTCGAACATCGAGCGCATCTTCGCCGACTACGACGTCATCGTCGACGGCACGGACAATTTTTCGACTCGCTATCTGGTCAACGACGCCTGCGTTTTGCTGAAAAAGCCGAACGTCTATGGATCGATCTTTCGCTTCGACGGCCAGGCTTCGCTCTTTTATGCGCCGCATGGTCCCTGTTACCGGTGCCTC
>JAYWBY010000010.1:0-2682 GCA_043781115.1 Pseudomonadota bacterium | reverse complement strand
GGCGTGCGCCTCATCCAAGGGAGACCCCAACGCCCAGTCGAAGGCTAGGCGCCGGAGGTCCTGACGAACTTCGGCGATGGGCCGCGTCATACGCGAAGCGCGGCCGCGTCGCGCGCCGTCTGCAGTTTGCCAGTCGCCGGCGTGTCAATGGCGAAGAGCCGGTTGACGTATTTGTGGAAGAGGCCTCCGCGACGGAGGGCAATGCCCCAGACGGCGACGGCGAACACCAAGATTCCGAGTCCCCAGCCCAAGTAGCGGACCGACAAGCTTGCCGCCAAAGCCACGAAGACTACGCCTAAGGTCTGGAAGCCGAGCAGAGACAACGACAGTTTGCCGACCGAGGCCGCGGCCAGCGCCTTCGGCGACACTTTGGGGTCTTGCTTCAAGCCGGCCAGGATCGGACGGCTCATCATTAGCAGCAGCGTCGGGATGAAGGCGATCCCGATCACCGCCAAGGAGATGCCGACGGGCGAAACGACCCATTCCGCGGCCCGGGCCCATTCCCAGTTGACCAGGGCTTCGGGGGTCGCCGAGAAGAATCTCTGGTAGCCCGTGCCGTCCCAGCCGTGAATCAGGATGAAGTAAAGGAAGAAATATGCGGCTGCCCAGTTGAGCGCCGCGCCGTAGACGTTGTTGCGTTTGATGAACCACCGCGCCACGGCGAAGCCGAGAATGCCCTGCGTGATGTTGGTGATGGCAAACACCGTGATGAGCCAGGGCGGGATGTCGGAGAAGACCTTGGCTACGTGCATCGTCTCCCAATACGGGAATGCCGTCACCAACCACACGCCCGACGGAGCGAAGAGCAAAGCCAAAAAGAGCAGTGCGTCGCGGAAAGCCGTGCCGTCGAAGCCGGTGACTTCCTTCTTCTTGATTTGGCGCGAATTCGCCATGGCGATGCCCGCACCGATGCCGTAGCTCCAAAACACGTCGACTTGAACCATGGTTACTTTCCTTTACCAAGCGGGTTTGAGGACATTCCTTGAACAAAAATTCGGGGGACCGTGACGCGCCACGTTTTGCTGGCGAGTTGCCGGTCGGTGGCGCGTAATACGAGGCGCGCGCTCTCGAAGGTCATGGCGTTGAGCATGTGGGCGGCGGCGTTGGCGTCGATGTCGCGCCGGAGAAAACCCTTTTGCTGGCCGTTGGTGATGTACGCTTCGGTGATGCTGGCGAAAGCGTCGCGCGCTTGTTGCACGTCATCGGCAATCGCTTGATCGACGGCGGGAGCCTGTTCGAAAAGCAACCGGTAGAGATGCTCATTGGCGATCAACAGCTCGTGGAGGCGCGACCCGATGCGGTCCATTTGCTCGAGGTACTCTTCGAGCGACTCGGCATCGGGCGCGTCGAAAGCCACGGCCAAAGCGGTCTCCGTCACGACATCTTCGAGCACCGCGACGAAGAGGTCGCGCTTGTCTTTGAAGTAGCGATAGACGGTGCCGTGGCCGATTTTCAGCGCCGCCGCAATATCGGCTATTTGGGAGTTATGATAACCACTTGTGGAAAAGACGCTGCGCGCCGCGAGGACGATTTCTCGGCGGCGTTGGGCTACGGCATCGGATGGTGTGCGCGGTCGGGCCATATACGGAATGACATATCATTCCGTTAATTCGGCACCAAGAACTTTCGAAAGAGACTCCAAATCAGCCGCGTCAAAACGGCCAAAAAAGTCGATATTAGTTTATCAAATTGGATAGTTCCACCGCTGTACTTTTTGACTTTTCGGAACCTCCATATTAGGCTCGAAGCAGTCTTAACAAAGCCTACGTCTCTGGGGGAATCGAAGAATGAAAGCACGCCTGCTCTTGCCCATGCTGGTCGTCGTCCTGACCGACCTCTCGGCGCCTTCGGCTTTTGCCTCAGATCCCTTCGCCGCGGCCGACGAGATGTATTCGCAACGCGAGAACAACCACCCGAAGATCGAGGAAGCGCGCGTCGCTTATCTTGCGTTGCTGACGAGCGCCACCGCCACCGACGGGCAGAAGATTCGCGCCGCCACTCAACTCGGTCGCTTGGCGATCTACCAGGGCGAAATGCTCTTCTCGAAAACCGACAAAGAGAGTCGCAAGCGCGTCTTCCGCCAGTGTTGGGAAACCGTCGCCGAGAAGATCAGCCCGACGGTCGTCGGTGAGAATTCGCCCTTCTATCTTTATAAGGGCGTCTGCCTCGCCTACTGGGCGGAAGCCGTCGGCACCATTCCCTCGCTGCCGTATCTCCCGACGCTGATCAACATTCTGAAGAAGATCGACGACTCGGCCCATCCTGAATTCAAGAGCTTCGAGGGCGGCGGTCTCTACCGGTTGGCCGGCGGCGTCCACTCGAACCCGATCGCCCACGATTTCCCTGGCAATCTTTACAATCCGACGCAAGCACTTCAAGAAGCGAACGAGGCCATTGCGACGCTCGGAGTCCAAGACCCCGTGACGCACAAGACGCTCACGGGTTCTGACTTTTACGAGAACTTCCTGGCCGTCGCCCGCGTCTACCTAGAAATGAACAAGCTTCCCGAAGCCAAGCTCGCTTATCAACGGGGCATCGACGTCGTCAACGCGGCGATCGACGCCGACAACGTGCCGGAAGGGCGCGTCGCCGAGACGAATTGGATCATGAACACGATGACGACGGAATTAGCGGCGATGCACTGAATGATTTTCTGGTGAACGCTGCTTATATTCATTGCGC
>JAYWBY010000009.1:0-7550 GCA_043781115.1 Pseudomonadota bacterium | reverse complement strand
CCGGCCACAACAAAAAGATCGTGCAGCGCAAGATCCGGCGCGGCACCTTCGTCCTGTTCATCAGCGACGGCTTTATGGAATCGAGCCGGGACTACAAGCAGTTCTCGGCCTACCTCCGGCGCCAACTCGCGACGCGCGGTGCCAACGCTACAGTCGAAACGATCACCGATCTGGTCCTTCGGTATGAGGGCTTCGACAAGAAGATCGTCGACGACCGGACTCTAATGGTCTTTCAATGGACAAACAGGTCGCTGCAGAAGAAGACCCAAATGAACGAGCCTGAGCCAATATTGCGCCGGGCTTAAGGGTTCAAGAAAGACACCTGGTAGACGTTGCGGCCGCCATGGTTGAACGACCGCGTCGCTACCTTCCACGGTTTGAGCGCTTCGGCGAAACGGTCGGCCACGGCTTCCGTAGGCACGAATACGAAACCTAGAACGTCGCCCTCGAGTGTGCTGAGACGCTTGGCAAGGTGTTTCAGCAAATCCGCCACCGACTCGCGGCTCCCGAGGCGTTCGCCGTACGGAGGATTGAGTGGGACGAAAAGGCGGCGCCGCACGGCCGCGGGCGTTCGTGGACCGTCGAGCGCATCGGCCAAAGTCAGCGAAGCTTTTCCCGGAGCGAGGCCGGCCCTCACCAAAGTGGCGTCGAAGGCCGCGATGTTTTCTTTTAGAGCCGCGACCTGGTCTTGGTCGGTATCGCCAAACTCCAGCAACGGGGTTGGGCGCGCCAGGGCGAGCTGGGCTTTGCGCACGTGCGCGACCGTCGCTTTGGGAGAGCATGGCCACGAGTCGGCGCTGAGCGGTCCGAAGAAAAGACTAGGCGGCAGCGAGCCGAATTGCAGCAGGGCCTCAAAGCCCAAAGTGCCGCTGCCCGCGAACGGCACCCAAACGGCGTCGGGAACGAAGGCGTCCGCTCGGGCCTCTCTGTAAAAAGCGAGCGAGGCGAGAATCGCCGAAGCCGCGATGTCTTCCTTCACCGAGGCGACGCCCTGCAGAGACTGCTTGTAGCCGCGGTGGTGGAGAGGCTTACCCGCGACGCTGAGACGAAGCGTCAGGCGATCCTTTTTCAGCCGCACGTCGATGAGATGATCGGCGTCCCTGACCGGCCCGCCTGCGCAGCTGTGCTTCACCAATTCCGCTCCGACGAGTTCGCGTATCTTGCCCTCGTGAAAGACGTTGCTAGCGGTCGACTCGACACGGATACCAAAGGTCATGCCGGGCTGGACCAAAAGATCCCACTCGACGGATTCGAGGCGCTCTTTCAGCTGTTTGGCGGATTTGGCCGTGGCGTCTACGAGCTGCCAGAGAATTTCGCGGGACGTGCGCGAGCTGATGGCGAGGGTCAAGAGGTCTCGAAACGCGATGCCGCTCAGTTTGACGGCATTCTCTTCGAGCATCGCCGCCGGGAAGAACGCTTGGCACTCGGCAAGGCAAACGTCGCCAAAGCCCTTGGGGAAACGCACGAGCGCCTCTTGGGGCGTGCCCAGGATCTTCTTCTTGATGCGGCGTTCGGTCGCGGTCACCAGCGATACCGCAGAAAGTCGACTGGCTGGCGCGTTTCTCCAGCGGTCGCGAGGTCGGCCAAGACTTCGCCGATCACCGGCGAGAACTTAAACCCATGACCAGAAAAACCAGCGGCATAGGTGATGCGGCCTTGCCGATCGACGATGAAATGCTCGTCCGGCGTCATCGTGTAGAGGCAAACGACGTGCTCGATCGGCGCGGGGTCGAGGCCGGTCAAGCAAGCGGCGACGAACCGCTTGAGCGGCAGGACGTCCGAGTCCCGCGTCGACCGGTCGACTTGAAGCGGGTCTTTGACGACGTCGCCAGGAACGTGCAGACCGACTTTGACGCCGCGGCGGCGCACTTCGGGTAGGCCGTAAAAGAAGCCTTCCGGTAAATCAAAGCCGAAACACGGTTGATTGCCGCCAGCCCTCAGGCCGCCTTTGGCTTCGAACCAAAAGAGCGAGACGCGATGAACCTTCAAATGCGGCGCCGCTCGAGGCAGAAAACCGGCGCTCCACGCCCCGGCGGTAATTACGAGCTTCTTGGCCCGGCACGGACCGGCATTCGTTTCGACGACGACACCGTCGGCTTCTTCTCGCACGGCCAGTACTTGGATGCGTTCCCGAATTTCGGCGCCGGCCCGGCGCGCGGCTTCCGCTTGGGCCTTTACGCATTCCTCGACTAAGAGGAAGCCGGCGTTCGGTTCCAAAATCCCCAAGTAGCCTGGCGGCGGCGTGTAGTCGGGATAGGCCGTCGCCGCCTCTTTAGCGTCGAACTCCTGGATCTTGATCCCGAACTGTTGGCTGCTTGTGCGAACTCCGGGCAAGATCCGCCCCCCGTCGGGCGGCCCATAGATCATCAAGCCGTTGAGATGCATCAGCGCCTTGCCGGAGTGCTTCTCGAGGTCGCGCCACAGCTCGTAACTTCGCTTAAGGAGTGGAACGTATGCCGGATGTTCGAAGTACGCCTGCCGGATCAAACGCGACTCGCCGTGCGAACTGCCGCGTGCATGCCCGATCTCGAATTGCTCCAGGCCGAGAACTTTTTGGCCGCGTTGGGCCAGCTGCCAAGCTGCCGCTCCGCCCATGGCGCCCATGCCGACGACGATCGCGTCATAAGTTTTCAAGTTAGCGTCAATCCCGTGGTGGCGACTTCGGCTGCGAGGATCGCGCCGCCAGCCGCGGTCATGGCTTTCTTCACGGCCTCGCGCGCCGCCTTCGGTGCGAACACGGCCATTACGCCGCCGCCGCCGGCGCCGCAAACCCGCGTGAAGCGCGCCCCCGCTTGCCGTCCAGCTTGGTCGAGGCGTTTCGTCTCAGGCGTTTCGATGTTGGGCCAAAGTTTCACACGTAGATCCCATTCTATCTGGGACAAGAAGAGCGCTTTCCCCAAATCGCCTTCACGCACGGCCAGCGCCACTTGTTCGGCGGCGGAGCCGATGTCGTTGAAGATCGCCAGCAGCTCGCGATCGCCGTCGAAAAGGCGCTTGAAGATTTCCCAGTTGTTGATCGCCGAAGCCCGGGACTTGCCGCTATAGCAAAGCAGCAGTTCGTCGGTGAGGCCGGCGAGCTTGGAGGGAGGCAAAGTCTCCACGTCGACCCGGCCGAAGGGGAAAGTCAGGATGTTGACCCGGCCCCTTAGCCCTCCCCAGTAATCTTGGACGCCGGTCGGCGCGGCGATGAGCCGCGCTTCGACGTCTTGCACGGTGCGAACTAGTTGGTCTTCGCTGATTTCGGGTGCGCCTTCGGCTTGTTGGCGGGCCTTCCAAAGAGCTCCGCCGACGGCGATGCCGAGGCATGAGGAGCCGCCTAAGCCGGCGCCCGCCGGGGACTTGGCCGAGGTGACGATGGTGAGACGCGGCAGGTCTTCCCTCCAAAAGGCCTTTAGCAACAAGCCAAGCAGCGGCAACTCGCGCGAGGTGCAGGCGGCGGCGAAGTTCCCTGAGAAGACGCTGCCCTGATCCTGGCTTGAAAAGTGGAAGTTGGCGTCGATTGATTCACTGATTTCGACTTCGGCGTCGAGGGTTACGCCGACGTTGACGGTCGCTTTGTGGTCGAGGATGTGGTGGATCGGCCAGAGATCGAGGGTGCCGCCCGCCAAGTCGATGCGAGTGGGCGTCTTGGCTCTGACGCGGATCATAAAACTCTCCTCAGTATCGCGCACAAGCTGCTATGATGATTAGGCATCATAGTACACTGGCTCCAGCCGCCAAGGGCAAACTCATGCCGCCGGAAGCTCTCTTCCATAACCGGACTCTCCGGGTCTGCTACTGGACTGCCGAAGCGCGGGTCGTCGACGCCGAGCGCGTCGAGATCGAGCGCCATATGCAGCGTTTGGGCGACGTGAAGGTCGAAGTAATCAAGGAGTTGGAGGCACCCAGTGCCGCCGGCGCCGATCTTCTCATCGTCGCGGCGCAAAAACTTCAGGGCAAGGACTTCGCAGTCTGGCTCGGGGGTTTTCGCAAACGCATCCAGCGCCAAGGCAGCATTTGGACGCCGGCTTTGATCCTTGCCGACGTGTCGTTCGACGTACTAAGTGACATACTTGCCGAGGTCACCAAGGAGAACTGGTACTTCGACGTGGTGGCGCCGGCGCACCTGTCGTCGCTGCCAATTAGGGTCGCGAATTTGCTGCGCATCCACGACCACTTGCACGAGCTGAAACGCTATTCCGGTGCGCTCGACGACATCAACATCAAGGTCAAGATGCTCGAAAGCCAGATGAAGGATCTCAGAGCTCCGGCGGAGGCGCCAAAGAAGACATGAGCTACGTCGACCTAGAAAACCTGGCGCCGGAAGACCTGATCCTCCACTACGTGTTGGAGTGCCGCGGCCAAGGCCTCTTTTTGCCTTATCAAGACTATCAAATCATCGATGAATGGCTGGGCGCATTGCCCGATACCGACGAGGTCCTGCTCGTGCTGTCGGAGGTGCTGCCGGAATTTTTTGCGCCAAAAACGCCGGGAGCCCAGGCAAAGGCCCGCTCCCTTTCCGGCGTGCGCAAGCTTGTCCTAAGCCGGCTGAAGGATCGCGCCATGCGGCAGCCAGTAAGGTAGCCGATGGCCAAAGACGATCAGAACGCCGACAACCGCTCGCTGAAATCCGTCGCCGAAATGCTGAACATCGGCAACTACAAGCGCCACATCTTCCTCTGCACGGGCGAGAAGTGCTGCACGGCGGAAGAAGGCAAGGCGAGCTGGAAATTCCTGAAAGAACGCCTGACCGAGCTCGGCTTGCGTAACAACTCGGTCTATTGCACCAAGGTCAATTGCCTCAGGATTTGCCGGAACGGGCCGATCGGTTTGGTTTATCCCGAAGGCATTTGGTACAAAGACTTGACTCCGGAAGTCCTTGAACAGCTCATTCAAGAGCATTTGATCAAGGGCCAGCCACTCGCCGACAAAGCCTTCGCGGAGAACCCCCTCCCGGAACTCTGAGCATCACTCGTCCTCGGGAGGCGGCGTCGCCATTGGAGCCGACTCTTCCTCGTCCCCCGAATGCTGGACCGGAATACCGTAAGACCCTTCCGCCCAAGCGATGATGTCTTCGTTCTTACACAGCGCGCTGCAAAACGGCCGAAAGGGATTCGCCGGATCGTAACGCGTGCTCTTGCGGCACTTGGGGCAGCGGACGACGCGGGTGGGCTTTGCTTCGGGCGTGGTCAAATCAAGACTCCAATGAGCGCAAACGCTCGGGCCAAAGCCGCCTCGGCAAGGTGTCCGAGCGGCCGTGCTTGATGAGCTCCGCGATACATTTGCCGGCGATGAACCCCATCGTCAAGCCGCTACCCATGTAACCGGCGGCGACGAGGATGCGGCCGGAGCCATACATCGGTCCGATGACCGGCAACTCGTCACAAGGCCGGATGTCCAAGAAGCCGGTCGTCGTCAAAGCTTCGGCGCCGCCGGCGAAAGGAAACGTCTTGGCGAGCTGCTCGAGCAGATGGGCCGTGATGCGGGGCTCGGCCGTCGCCGTGGTCGCCTCGATTCCGGCCATCGGCCGTAGGTAACGGCCACCCCCGAGTCTGAGTGTTCGGTCGGACGTAAAGACGCCCCACTCGTAGGTTTGGTTGGCGCTGAAGACGACGCCCTCCAATTCCGGCACCGTGGCCCCCTTGGCGAGCCGCACTTCGCTCCACTGGTCGGCATAACTTACGAGCGCATCGGCGAGATTCGGCACGAGGACCTTGGTGCCGAGGTGCGCCGCCACGACGACGATCTCCGCCTGGACGGACGAGCCGTCGACAAACTCGACGAGCATGCTGTTTCCCGCTGGGGTCAACTGGCGCACGGCGCCGAGTCGCGGCGCTTTTACGTCGCGCGCAAGGTGGGCGAGCAGCGCCACACCTTCGAGCGCGGCCCCTCGGTCGCCGTCGTCTTGAACCGCGATGACGCGCGCGCCGACGTCCTGGCCAACGCCAGCCTCGGCCGCGGCGCGGCCTTCCAGTAAGCGCGTCGAGAAGCCGAAACCCTGCAATTGCTCGGCGGCAAGCCGCGCCTCGACCAACTCCGGTTCGCTAGTGATCAAACGGAGGCGGCGTTTTCTGGCGACTTTTAGGTTCTTTGACTCCGCGTAACGCATTACGAGGTCGAAGCCAGCGTCGCCGAAGCGCCAGAGGGAGGCCGCAAATTCGGCGCCATGGGCGTGCGAAACGCGTGTAAAATTGTCCACTTGGCCGCCGATCAAAAGTCCGGCCCCGCGTCCGACCGTCGGACTTGGGGCGCCTTCCGAAGCGAGGGCCACGCGGTGGACGTCCAGGGCTTTAAGGTGATAAAGCACCGAGAGCCCAGAAATGCCTTGGCCTATGACCACAACGTCGAACGGGCTGTCGTCTTTCATGAAAGACACCTTAGTCCTGGAAGCCGGGTCAGACCTATTCACGCCTTCGGCCCGCTATCGTTTATAGTTAAGGTTATGCACTTTTTTAAAGCCCAATCTCTTCTTTTCATCGTGGCGTCGAGTCTTTGTCTGGCGGGTGCCCCCCTAGAGGCCCACGCCGAAGTCGTCGACGTCGTCGGTTGGCCACTCCCCGATTTGAAGGGCGACGCGCCGGCTCTGTCCGTCGGCGACGATCCTGTGTTCGGGCGCCAGGTTTGCCCGCCGCTGATGCGCCTCAATTTGGCGAAAAAGGCGTCCGAGGCCGTTTTGGCCAAACACGTCGACGAAGATTTCAGCGACGAGGCGCGCGGCGCCTTCTGGCGCATCGAAGCCCGTCCTGGAGTTTTCTGGTGGAACGGCGACGTCGTCACCAACAAGGACATCAAGAGTTACCTGGAAACGATGCTGCCCGTCGTCGTGGAAGCCCGCGGCGGCGGCATCTGGCAGATAAGCAAGCATGAGGTAGCGCTCGACGGCGACAGTTTCGTTACGGTGCGTTGGGAGAAGGTGCCGCCCTTTGGTCCTTTCGTCCTGAACGGCGTGCCTTTTTTCAGGCCGGCCTTCGTCAAGAAGCCGGGAGGGATCGCGTTTGAATGCGCGGGACTCTATCGTCCGAAGTTGGAGAACGGCCTGGTCGACTTAGAACCGACGCCCGCCTACAAATCCAAGAAGCTTCTACCGACCGTGCATCTGCGCCCGGCAAAGGCCGCCGTCGACAAAGCCGCGGGACGGCGTTTGACGCTGCGTTACGCCGATTCCGCGGAAGCCAATCCGGCGACCCGCAGCCCCGACGACGCGCCGAAATGCGACCAAACGCTCGATCTGCCCGTCGCGACTTTGATCGCGTGGAACACCAAAAGTGGCCCGGCGGCGAACAAGGAGTTTCGCCGGGTCATGACTCAGCTCATCCCGCGCGTCGATCTGGCTTCGGCCGGCGCGGCGCAGCTTGCCGACGCTAACGGCACGCTCGTGCCCCGCCAACACCCCGGCTATTCGCCGGCCCCGGTGAGTCGCCGCTACGACATCCAGAGCGTTTCGAATAGCCTCAATAAGCTTGGTTATAAGCGCAAGACCGCCGCAGCGCCCCGCCTCGACGCCAACGGCAAACAACTCAGCCTCGTGCTCGCCATTCCGGAAGGCTCCCCCGGCTTAGCCGAAAAGGTGA
>JAYWBY010000008.1:0-2690 GCA_043781115.1 Pseudomonadota bacterium | reverse complement strand
CTATGGAGCCGGCTTTCCTGCGCTTTGGAATGAAGGGCGAGATCCTGCAGACCTCCGACGTCGATAAATTCAAAGATAACGACATCGAAGGCGTCAATCGCCAAACTCTGAAAGACATCCTCACTTATGGCGGCAAATCTTGCTGGTCGCCAAACGACCCGAATGATTCTCCGGAGACCTACACCGGACTTCCTGGCCTCGCGCGCCTGATCGCAGGCTCGAAGAAGCTTTCCTACGCCTTGGCCGTACAGATCCAGCAAAACTTCGCCAACCTCGACCTCGATGACGCCACGACCACCGCCATCGTCGACAGCTATGAGAAAAACGGCAAATCTCTTCAGGCCGCGCTGCAAGGCTACTTTCTTTCCGAACCCTATCAATGCGCTGAAAAGGGGCAGAAATGAATTCATCTACGGTCATGACGTTGGCACTTAGCTGCTGCGCCGCCCTTAGTGGATGCGGCCGAGGCGACGGCTCGTCGAAGCGCTCCGACAAGGAAGCGGCGCCCGTGGTTTCCGACGTCAGCCCGACGGCCGGCGACGCCAGCGCCACCGACGCCGCCGCCGACCAAAACGCCGACGCCACGAAGAATAAGGACGACGATGCCGGCCTCGGCATCGACCACCTTTCCGTCTTGTCGCCGGGGGAGCTATCCCGCAAAATCTACGACACCTTTGGCGCGGGTTTGACGTCTTTCAAGCAAGGCGCGAAAAACTTCGACTACCTGGAGGTCAACGCCGACTCGTTCATTGGCTCGATCAGCAACGACCCGAACAACAAATATGCGTCGAGCTTCAGCATCGGCTACTTCTTGGCACTGGCGGGTCTCTCGAAGACCGTTGCCGACAACTATGCAATCAAAGTCTACGGCCATGCGGCCGCCAACGACTGCACCACCCCGGAAGGGGCCGAAGCCATCATGCTCGCGGTTTCACCGACAATTTCCGGGGACGAACTCAAGGAAATGACGGACCTAATGCACAAGGCTTGTTCTGCCGATCCAGCTTCAGCCGTGAAAGCCGTCATCCAGAGTTATTCGTTCGTACTAAAGGGTTCGCACTGATTCAGACAGATTAGGGAGGACCTCGCCATGAGCATCATCAATCGCCGCAAGTTTTTCGGAACCGCGTCCGCTGCCTTGGCCGCCCAAGCCGGTGCCAGCCTCTTGACCTCGCCCTTCTTCCCGAAGACCGGCTTGGCAGCGCGCCTACGCCAAGCGATTCTCGACGGCGACGGCAAGGCGCTGGCAGGTGACGCGTTCAGCGTCGCCAAACATCCGATTTTCATCATCACGGCGCACGCCAAGTGGGAGAGCGCCGGATGGCTCAGTCGCCCCAACCAGCAGTCGGTCGGCATCGTCGGCAATCCTGACACGGCTCCGTCGGCGGCGTATGCGATGCACGGCTTTACGAAACAATTCGGCGACTATTTGCAGCCACTCGCCGGCAAGATCGCTTTCGGCATCATCCCCGCCACGACCACGTCGGGCAACCACGTCTACGATGGACTCCGCCTTACAATGGACAAGACGGGCTGCCTGCCCGCCTTCGTCAACGAAGCCAACGGTGGCTTGATGAGCCTCTACTTTGCCAGCGTCGGCACGGCCGACGGCTCGACCGCCTGCTTCGGCAAAGGCGGCTCGCAGCTCATCACTTATAGCACCCTCGACTCGGCCGTGGGCAGCGTTCTGAACGCGCTGGACCCCTTGAAAAACCTGCCGCCAGCGTCGCAAACGGTGCTGTCGCGGCTCAATTCCCGGGTCACCAGTGACGCCAACTTTCGTGGCGGCCTGGAACAGCTGGCAACGCGCCTGGAGTCGGCGAAAGCGCCCTTGGCGGCCGCTCGCACCCTCGCCGGTCAAACGCCTATGGCCTTGCCCGCCGGGACGGCGGCCCCCGACGCTTTGAAGAGCAACAATCCGCTCCTTCCGCAAATCGAGGCCGCCGCGCCGTTGATCAACCTTGGCCTAATGCATGCCACCGTGATTTCGATTGCCAACAGCGACCCGAACAACGGGGGCGACCACGCCGCCCGCGGCGGCAACAACGTCGCCTTTGGCGCTAGGAGCCCGAACGAGGTCAAGTCCTGCGTCGCCCAAGCGCTCGTCCGGATCTTCGAACTCTTCCCGGAAGCCATTGTCTCACTCGTTTCCGACGGCGGCCGCGGTCCGACCGGTGGCGACTCCCAGAATTTCGAAGGCTGGATCGCCGGCCCGGAAGCGATCGTCAAAAATTCCTTCATCAACTCCGCGTCGCGCGACGACTCGGCGAAATTCGGCTCCACGCCGATGCCGGTGGCTCTTTCGGGCGGGACGAACATGGCGCCGAACGAGTCGCACATCATGAGCACCGTGGCGCGAGCCGCGGGGCTGACGATGAACGATTATCCGTACATTCCGGGACTGCTCGTCAAAGGATAGAGCAGCTAGCTGCCGCAGTTTCCCGTCATCAATCCGAAATGGGAATTGCCGGAAAAGTCCGCCTTGTCTGATCCGAAGAAATAAAGATAAAGCGTATTCCCCACGAACACCGCGGTCGGTCCGCCGACCAGGGCGGAGTTCCAGGCTTTCGCGGTGTGGTCGACGATCGGGTTGTTAGGGTCGGCTTCCCAGCTGATGCCGTCTTCGCTATAGGCATGACCGATTCGCAGACTTTCGTCTGCCGCGATGCCCGCATAAAACAGATGGTAGC
>JAYWBY010000007.1:0-7575 GCA_043781115.1 Pseudomonadota bacterium | reverse complement strand
CTGGTCGCCAGCATGTCGCCGCAGGGCGAAGGCCTGACCTATTGCCACTCGACGCCCTCGCGTGACACGTACAAAGACGAGCAAGAATACCGCCTCGCCAACAACCATGTCGAGATCGCCACCGACACCGCGCTGGTCACCCCGGAAGCGCACGAGCGCTTGACCTTCTCGATCTTCGACGAAGACTACGAGTTCATGGCCTCGCGCAGCCGCTTCTACAATGTCTGTATGAACAGCACGAAAGATTTCATCACCGTCCCGATGCTCAACAACTTCTTCATCGGCAAGAACCCCGAACAAGTCGACTTCTGGTACTGCGACGCCTATTTGCCCGATAACACCGGCCGTCCGTCGCTGTGGCGCATCGGTTCGTTCCACGACGTCGACCATATGGACTGGGGCTGCCCCGATTGCAAATACGATCGCGCCGTCGAAGCCGTTTACATGGTGCGCGCCAACGCCGGCGTCTTCACCCCGTATGCTTTCGCCAAGGTCGCCCAGAAACGCATCCTCGACGTCATGACCAAAGTCACGCCGTAAGGAGTTCGTCATGCGCTGCTGCCGGTTGCTTCTCGTCAGGATTTTCGTCGCCACGCTCCTGCTCGCTAGTTGTCGGCCAAAGCCAGACGATTCGGACGGCGGCAAGGGTGACGAGACGCCTCTCGAGGAAGAACCGGCAGTCGGGACTCCCGCGCCCGCAGCGGAGGCGCAACGTCTATTAGATCTCACGGGGATCTACAGCAATTTGGTCGAACTTGGGCTTGGCTCGAGTTCGGCCGTTTTTGCGTTCTCGCCCGAGGCAGAAGGAACGCTCCTCCTGATCGGGCTCGACTATAAATACGGGACGTGCGACCGCTCTTCGCTCGACGTCCGCGTCTTCCTCAAATCCTTCCTGCCCGACGGCGGCCTCGCCAAAGTGTACGAGCTCGAAACCATGCGGCCGCTCCGCGTCCAGGGCGGTGAGCACTATCAGCTAAGCGTTCAATCCTCGGGGCGCGACGATTGCACGGGCGCTAGCGTCAGCATCGCGTTGCGGTATTTCGCCGTGCATTTGGAAGACCGGAAACACGCTGACGGCGCCAGTCCGGGGGGCGCCATGTCGACTGGCGGCGACGACCACCAGCCGGGCGGGCCGACGTCGACCGGTCCGGATCCGGATCCGGGGCCTGATCATCCGGCGCCCTGTCCACCGCTTGGCGACGACCTGGGCGAAGGAGCACCCGCGGTACTCAAAGGTGGTTTCGTTTTTTACGGCAGGAATTCGGCGGCCGACGGCTGCAAGGCCTTGCTCTCGGTTCGCTTTCGCGATCTCGTGAAACGCGAGAACCCGCCAGAGTGCGCGTTGCCGAAGGTCGCCGTCGACACACGATCCAGTACGTCGACGCCGCTCCTCAAATTGACGCAAACTCTGGAAGGCTATCCCTTCAACTTGCTCTGGCTCCGCATTGGCGACCAAGCCCGCGCCACGGTGATTCAGTCGGCGATCGAAAGTGGCCAATCGTTGAAGTTGATCGCGGGACCTAACGACTGTCCGGACCTGCCGGCGGAGCCTGGCTCTTTGGTCTTGGCGGACGATCTGGATCTGATCTTGTTCAAGGGCGATCCGCGCGACAGTTGCCTTGGGGGCGGCGGGCCGGCGGAGATTTTAGATTTGAATCCCGCGGCGTCGACCGTCTTTCAGGTGGCCTATGACTACCGTGCGGCAACGACGGCGCGCTTTTTTTGGCGGCTGAGTTTCGCTTTGCCGGGTTCCGCTGCGACAGGGCCCCTGGCCACGGGAGCGCGTGGTCGGCTTTACAACCGGCGAACCCGGAGCTTCTTGGCGCCATGGCAGGACCTGACGAAGAACGCCGACGGAACGTTAAAGCTGGAATTCAACGACTCCGCCGTGCTCCACCGGCTCTTGCCGCACCAGAAGGACGTGCAGATCGTCCTCGCGCCGAAGGCCGCGGGCGAACAATGCTCGTCGGCTTACGTCTTGCCCTTCGACCGCTTCGTCCTCGATCCGGCGCTCATTGGCCGCTTCCAGGACGCCGCCGCGCCAGGGACCAGTCCGCAAAAGATCGATGAAGCGGATCTACCGGAATAAACATACTATTGAGGCATGGACCTCAAGGAATTCCTCGCCCGGCGCTTGGCCACCGAGCCGCGCCCGCCCCGCCCGCTGTGCGGCCAATGCCGCAAGGCCGTGCCGACCTGTTATTGCCATGTTCTCCGGCCCTTCGAGGCGCCGCTCCCATTCGTGATCCTGCAGCATTCCGACGAGGCGAGGAACCCGATCGCTACCGCGCGGATGGCGCACCTGTCGATGACCAACTCCGAGTTGATCGTCGACCGGAGCTTTCAGCATCACGAGCGGGTTCAGGTTTTGCTCGCCGACCCAACCCGTCGGAACGTTTTGCTTTATCCGAGCCCCGAAGCGACTCCGCTCGAGACGCTGTGGGATCAGGAAGCCAAGGATCCTAGGCAGCTGACTTTTTGGGTGCTCGACGCCAAATGGTCGCAGGTCGCCAAGATGCTCAGGCTGAGCCCCGACGTGAAGGCTTTGCCAGCGGCGGCGTTCCGGCCTGACGGCGCCTCCCAGTTTCGCATCAGAAAACAGCCGCGCCCGGCGTATGTCTCGACGATCGAAGCGATTTATTTGGTCATCGACCGCTATCTCCGGCACCGAAACGACGCGACGGAGAAGCACCAGGCGTTGCTCGACGTCTTTCAGCATTTGGTTCGCCAGCAGCTGACTTTCGTCTCCCCTGGCGACCAAAGGCATGCGCGGGCGAAGCGCCAACGGGCCGAACGCCGACGCCACGCCAAAAAGCTAGCCGCCTTCAAACCACAGCAGTTTCTTGAATGATCTTGTGGCTCTGATGAGCTCCATGGTAGCCAACGGGCAAAGATTAGCCCCCTGGTTCCTGTGGAGGATCTCGACCTTGACCCGCCCCAACGTCTCGCACGCAGTCATCGCCGGTTTGCTGGCATTGGTCGCCTGTCGTCCCACGCCTCCTGAAGCTTCCGGGCTCTCGGGCTCTTCGACGGTCGATAACGGGGGCGACATCATTACATGCGCACCGTCCGCGTCTAGTCCCTTCGAAGGAATTTACACGCTCGATTATTTAGCGACTTATGACGCCCGCATCGGCACGGGCGACGACCCGACGGGAAGCTATGAAGAGCTCATTTCCCGGCTCCAAACGCTGGTCGATGCGAAGCTGCCCGAGCTCAGCGCTAGCCTCGCCTCTTATTTGAGCTTGGTGGAAAACGGCGATGAGAGCCAAGCGCGCGTTTGGCACGGTTCCGTCTTGAGCCCGGCCAACCTCAACGACGAAGACCTCCGTCACATCACCTTCACGGACAACTGCAAGAAGACGGTAGGCGGCGCCAGCCTCCCGAACTTGACGCAGATGGTCGACCGCCGCTACCGGATCGATACCGATGTCCTAAAAATTCATTACTATTACGACTATGACCGCTTTCAACAGATGAAAAGCGAGCTGCCGCTGCAAGCTGCCTACCTCGTCTTGCACGAGTGGCTCTGGGACTTTTCGGACAACGCTTGGATCAGCCGCCAGATCAACCGGCTTTTGCAATCGCGCGCCACGGACGGCATGACCAGCAACGACGTGCACCGGATTCTCCGCTCGTACGGCGTCACCGGCGACGGAGCCGGCAACATCGGCGTGCCGACCGGCCGCACCGCGCGGCTGCAAGAAATTTTCGAAGCCAATCCGGCATGCGACTTCTCGCACCGGAGCCTGGTCGAATTTTTCCCAGACACTGGGCGCGAAGTTTTCGCCGCCGGCGCCGGCAAGAGCTACGACTTCGTCGTTCCTGCCTCCACCACGGACACGCTCGGCGACAACATTTGCGGCTTGGCAGTGACTCTCGGCGCCCATGGTCGAGGCGGCCCGGCGAACCTCGACGTGCGGATCGCCCGCGGTCAGGGGACCTATCCCACTTCGGTCAGCGCCGGCGCCAACGAAACCAGCGAGTTCCTGCGTTCGGCCACTTGCGATGAGACTGAGTGTAGGCATAAACACGGAGAACTGCGCGACCTCTTGACGCCTCGCGGGGCCGCCGGCAGCACCTGGACTTTGACCATCACCAACAACTCGTCGTCCGCGGCGGAAGTGCTCGTCCCGTACCTCCTGCTCGTCAAGATGCGGGAGCCGTAAGCATGCAGGTGGCGGGGCGCCCCAGTATTTTTGCCTATCCCAACTTCGGGGAATTCTTCGCGGCTCAGATCGAGCACCAGCGACAGAAGAACCCGGCGTTCTCTTGTCGCGCCTTGGCCCGCCGCCTCGGCCGGTCGCCGTCTCTGCTGACGATGATCGCGCGCGGGGAGCGCATGCCGCAAACCGACCTGGTGCAAGAGCTCGCTGGTCCGATGGGGCTCTCCGATCCGGAGCGCGAATATGCCGAGACGCTCGTCAACTTCCAGCGCGCCAAGTCGGTGCCGGCCAGGCAACGCTTCGCTTCGAAGCTTCGCCAGCTGAAGCCCGCCAACGACGACCTGCTGCTGACGCTCGATCAGTTCGAGATGATTGCGAACTGGTACCACTTGACCGTCCTCGAGCTGACCCAGTTGCCGGGTTTCGTCGAGGATTTAGGGCAAATCAGTCGCTACCTCGGCCTGACGGTGACCCCCGACATGGTGCGCGAGTCGATCGAGCTCCTGCTCCGCCTGGGCCTCGCCGCCCGCGACGAGAAGGGCCGCCTCTACAAAGTGAAGAATGTCGTTCACACACCGCGGAACATCCCGTCGGCGGCGATCCGCACGTTTCACAGGCAGATGATGATGCGGGCCCACCAAGCGGTGGAACGGCAAAGCGTCAAGGAACGGTATCTCACGGCGTCGACCTTGACGGTGCCGGCGTCGAAGCTGCCTGAGGTCATGGCAAAGATCGCCGCCTTCCGCGAGCAAATGCTCGCGGATCTCCGCGAAGCCAAGGACGCCAACGAGATCTACCAGCTCAACATTCAGTTCTTCCGCGCCACGACCGAGCCGGCGTTCCCGAAAGTTTAAGCGGCGAGGAGCGACGCCCGGAACGGCACGATGTTGAGGGACTTCCGCAGCTCGCCCAAGTCGGTCGCGAAGTGGTCTTCCCAGACGACGCCGTAAAGCTTTTGGGCGCGCTTTCCCGCTTCATAGCCCGCAACGATTTGGTCCATGGTCGTGCGAATCATCGCCAAATCCCTAAGGCCAATGACGTGGAGTAGGCCCGAAGCGACGATTGCGAGCGGTGCCGGCGACGGAAACTGGCCGATATAGAACGCCTGTAGCGCCAGCTCGCCCGGTACGTTGGTGTCGAAGCCGGTCAGCGTGTGCCAAATGTCGTGGGTCTTGCGTAGGCGAACCGAGAAATACGTGAGGGCGTCCTTGACCTTCAAGTACTCGAAGAACTCGGGATCGAAGCCCCGGTCGGTGAGCATCTTGGCGTACTGGTAGCCGAGGCTCGCGGGCGGATTCTTCAGGAGCGCTTTCAAGTCGAAGGGTTGGGTCAGGTACTCTTCCTTGCCGCTCTCGTAGAGGGAGCGGAACTTGGGGTCCTGCAGGAAGACTTCGCCGATCTTCGTCCGCTGTTCGACCGTAATGCTGTCGCGAAGGGTGTCCATGATCCGAAAGACTTCCGGGGTGTTGGTCGGGTCTTGGGCGAACTTCAGCATGTGGTACATGAATTTGACTTTGCGGATGACCATCGCAACTTCCCCCTTCAATGTTCTTTTAAGGGGATCGGAAGGGCTAAGGCAAACTTGACGGCGCCCCCGGTTTTGCGGCTTACTAACAGAAAACATTACATTTTTAGGACGGACCCTGCGGCATGCGGCACCACCTGGCTCTAGCGGTTTCCCTCGTTCTTCTCGGAGGTTGCACGACCGAAGAAAAGCCGGCGCGCGACGAGACCCTGCAATCGGACGACGAGCTGGCGCGCCAGGCGATGGCGCGGCCGGAGAAGACGGTCGCGGATTTACGCAAAGCTTGCGACGGCGGCGAGGCGGGGGCTTGCACGGATTTGGGTGTCCTCTACCGGCGCGGCATCGGTGTGGAGCGAAACGATTCCACGGCGCTAACCTACTACCGGCAAGCGTGCGACAAGAAGAACGCGCGCGGCTGTTCCGACTTGGGCTTTATGTACAGCAAGGGACTCGGTGTCGCCAAGGATCTGGTCCAAGCAGTCGTCAACTTCAAGATCTCCTGCCAGGCCAACGACCCCGAAGGTTGCCGCAACTTGGCGGAATCTTACCGGCTCGGCGAAGGCGTCGCGAAAAATGACGCCGAAGCGGCGAAACTCTTCGAGCAGTCGTGCAATGCCGGCAGTTCGGCGGCTTGCAACGACCTCGGCTACTGCTACCAGGTCGGCACCGGAGTCGCCGCCAGCGAGCAAAAAGCGGCTAAATTTTACGAAAAATCCTGCAATAGCGGGCAAGGCCGCGGCTGCAGCAACTTGGCGGCGCTCGTCGCCGGCGGTCACAAGCTTGGGGTCGACCAGGCGCGAGCGCGCAGATTGAACGCCAAAGGTTGCAAACTGGGCGACGCGCCGGGTTGCTTCAACGGCGCCAACCTCCTTCGTTCGGGACGCGGCGGACCCGTGGACTTGGTCGGCGCGAAGGCGTTGGCGGCGAAGGGTTGCAAGATGAAGGACGGGGAGTCTTGCCGGGTGGAGGCGAGCATCGAATTCGCCGGCAATGCCAAATCGACGAAGGCGCGCGACGCTCTGAAGAAGGGTTGCCAGCTCGATGACTTCGGCAGCTGCGAGGATTTGGCCCGCATGGACCAAGCGGGCGGCGACAAGGACGCGGCGGGCAAGGAATTCGAGAGGCTTTGCGCCAAGGATCCGCGCTTCGGTTGCACGGGGCTCGCCAATTTGATCGAAGACAGCCGCGGCGCCAACAAGGGCAGCGTCCGCGCGCGCGAGTTGCGCGAACGGGCCTGCACCGCCGGCAGCGGCGACGCTTGTAGCGATTTAGGTTGGATGCTCCAAGAAGGCACGGGCGTCAGCATTGATCCCGTGCGCGCGCGGGCGCTTTACGAACAAGCGTGTCGCCTCGGCAGCGCTTTCGGCTGCGGCAACCTCGGCATGGCGAAGGCGTCGGGAATTGGCGGCGCGGCGAATGACGTCGAGGCCGCTCCCTTGTTGAAAACCGGCTGCGACGGCGGCGCCGGCGACTCTTGCCGCGTGCTTGCCGAGTTCACCGTGAAAGGGCGCGGCGGTCAAACCGTCGACGCGACGAAGGCGCACGAGTTGCTGCAACGCGCCTGCGAGCTGAAAGACGAGCGCGCCTGCTGCTTGATCAAGGGGACTTGCAGCTAGGTGGAGAGAGAAGGGGACAGTCTGGGGACTGACCCCTTCTCTTCTACTAAGGTTCGTTCATGAACGGGTATTTGTAGCTCGTCGGCGGCACGAAGGTTTCCTTCATCGTGCGGAGACTCATCCACCGGATCAAGTTCAAGTAGCTGCCGGCCTTGTCGTTGGTGCCCGAGGCGCGGGCGCCGCCGAACGGTTGCTGGCCGACGACGGCGCCCGTCGGCTTGTCGTTGATGTACATGTTGCCAGCCGCCTGCCGCAAGCGCTTCACGCC
>JAYWBY010000006.1:0-7603 GCA_043781115.1 Pseudomonadota bacterium | reverse complement strand
CCCGCCAGAGCTATGATACCGATATCCCAGCGATATTTCTTGAACATGACGAGCAGCAAAGGAAACACCTCGAAGCGAAGGGACCGGGGCATGCGCATTCTTACACCAGTTCCTTGCGGCCTTTCAACTTCGCTGGCGCTTGGTTACAATCAGGCAAAATCATTGGCGACTGAGGCAATGGCAAGGAGGCATCCATGGTGTCATTCGACCTGAACGGCAAGACGGTGGAAACCGATAAGGATCCGACGATGCCGCTGCTCTGGTTCCTGCGCGACGAACAGCAGATGACCGGGACGAAATACGGCTGCGGCAAGGCCCTCTGCGGCGCCTGCACCGTGCATCTCGACGGCCAGCCCGCGCGCTCGTGCTCGTTGCCGCTGGCGGCGATTAACGGCAAGAAAATTACCACGATCGAGGGCCTCGACTCGACCGTCGCCAAGGCTGTGCAAGCGGCCTGGGTGAAGCACAACGTCGTCCAATGCGGGTTCTGCCAATCGGGACAAATCATGGCGGCCACCGAACTCCTCGAACGCGACAAGGCGCCGTCCGACGCCGCGATCGACACGGCGATGACCGGCAACCTCTGCCGCTGCGCCACCTACCAGCGCATTCGCCATGCCATCAAAGACGCCTCCAACTCCTTGAAAGGAGCTTGAAAATGAGCGAGCCGACCACTGGCCTCAGCCGCCGTACGTTCGTCAAATCGACCACCGAGACGGCTCTCGGCCTGACCTTGGCGTTCTATCTTCCGGAATTCCTGAGCGGCCCGATGGCCCGCTTCGGCGGCATAGCCCGCGCCGATGCCCCGCTCGTCACTCAACCGAACGCGTTCCTCCGGATCGACTCCGATGGCATCGTCACGGTGCTCGTCAAACACTTGGAGATGGGCCAGGGCGTTTACACCGGCCTGCCGATGCTCGTCGCCGAAGAGCTGGAAGTCGATTGGGCGAACGTCCGCGTCGAAAGCGCGCCCGCCGACGCCAAACTTTACAACAACCTTTTTTGGGGTCCCGCGCAGGGCACCGGCGGCAGCTCGAGCGTCGCCAACTCTTGGGATCAATTGCGCATGGCGGGAGCGACGGCGCGCGAGATGCTGGTCGACGCGGCCGCCGACCAGTTCAAAGTCGAGCGCGGGAAACTCAAGGCGGAAAAAGGTTTCGTCGTCAACACGGTGACGGGCGAAAAGGCAGGTTACGGCGAGCTGGCCGACTTGGCCGCCAAGAAAACCCCACAAAAAGACCTAAAATTGAAGGAGCCGAAAGACTTCAAGGTCATCGGTCAATCTCCCGAACGCCTCGACGGTAAGAGCAAGACTAACGGTACGGCGCAGTTCGCCCTAGACGTTCGCTTGCCCGGTCAATTGACCGCGCTCGTGGCGAGGCCGCCGGCATTTGGCGCCAAGCTGAAATCGTTCGACGCGGCGAAAGCCAAGGCCGTGCCGGGCGTCAAAGCCGTCGTTGAGATCCCGCAAGGCATAGCCGTCGTCGCCGAAGGCTATTGGGCGGCGAAGACTGGCCGCGAGGCCTTGACGGTTGTTTGGGACGAGTCGGCCTCGGCCAGACTCAGCACGCCCGAGCTCTCCAAGGAATTCAAAGCGCTGCTCGGCAAAAAGGGTTCGACGGCCGCGACCAAGGGTAAAGTCGCTGAAGCGGCGAAGAAGGCCGTCAAGAAGATCGAAGCCACCTACGAATTTCCGTATCTGGCGCACGCGCCGATGGAAGTCCTAAATTGCGTCGTCCAGTTGACGCCGGACGGCGGCTGCGAGATCTGGTCAGGCGATCAAATGCAGACCGGCGACCAGTACGTCGCGTCGATGATTCTCGGGGCAAAGCTCGAGCAAATCAAAATCAACACCCTGCTCGCCGGCGGCAGCTTCGGTCGGCGGGCCAACGCCACGAGCGATTACATCGGCGAGGGCGTTGCGATCGCCAAAGCCACCAAGGACTTGAACGCGCCGATTCATTTGATGTGGAGCCGCGAAGACGACGTCACCGGCGGGTACTACCGACCGATGGTCGTGCACAAGGTCAAAGCGGGCATCGACAAGGCCGGCAAGCCGCTCGTCTGGGACAGCCGCATCGTCGGCCAGTCGATCATGGCCGGCGGCCCGATGGCGGCCATGATCAAGGACGGCGTCGACCCGACGAGTGTCGAGGGCGTGAGCAACCTCGCTTATGACGTCCCGAACCTCAACGTCGAACTGCATTCGCCAAAGAACCCGATTTCGGTCCTTTGGTGGCGCTCGGTCGGGCATACTCATACGGCCTTCGTCGCCGAAACGATGATTGACGAGCTGGCGCATTTGGCCGGCAAAGATCCCGTCGAATACCGCTTGGCGCATTTGACAGGGAAGCCGCGGCACGTCGGCGTATTGAAGCTCGCGGCCGCTAAGGCTGGCTGGGGCAAACCGCTACCGAAAGGCCATTTCCACGGCGTCGCCGTGCATGAGTCGTTCAACACCTTCGTCGCCCAAGTCGCGGAAGTCTCGGTCACGGGCAAGACCTTCAAGGTCGAACGCATCGTCTGCGCCGTCGACTGCGGCATCGCAGTCTATCCCGACAACGTCGTCGCGCAAATGGAAGGCGGCATAGGCTTCTCGCTCGGCGCCGCGTTGCACGGCGAGATCACGCTCGACAAGGGCCGGGTCGTGCAGAGCAACTTCCACGACTACCAGGTGCTCAGGATGAACGAGATGCCGGTCATCGAAGTGCACATCGTGCCGAGCGCCGACCGTCCGTCGGGCGTCGGCGAGCCCGGTGTCCCGCCGGTCGCCCCGGCCGTCGCCAACGCCTTGGCGGCGGCGACTGGCAAGCGCCTTAGGCGGTTGCCTCTGAAGCTAGGTTGATGGAGATCAGATGAACGGCTTGAGCTTGGCATCGACGATCACGCTGCGCGACGGGAAGCAGATCCCGCGGCTCGGGCTTGGCGTTTGGCAATGCCCGATGGTCGTCGCCAAGCGGGCCGTTAAGGCGGCGCTGGAGGCGGGCTACCGTCACATCGACACGGCGATGATCTACGGCAACGAAAAGGACGTCGGCGACGCGATCCGAGAATCCGGCGTGGCCAGAGAAAAACTCTACGTCACCACCAAACTCTGGAATCAAGACCACGGGTACGACGAAGCGCTCAGGGCTTTTGACGCCAGCTTTGCCCGCCTGAACTTGGGCTACGTCGACCTTTACTTGAGCCACTTCCCGGTCGCCGAACGCCGGGTACCGGCCTGGAAGGCGATGCAGACTCTGCTCAAGGACGGTCGCTGCCGCTCGATCGGCGTCAGCAACTACACGGTCAAGCATTTGACCGATTTGATCAACCAGACCGGCGTCGTCCCCGTTTGCAATCAGGTCGAATTTCACCCGTTTCTTTTTCAGAAAGAGCTGCTCGAGTTTTGCCGCAAAAACAGGATTCAGCTCGTCGCCTACTCGCCGTTGACTCACGGTAAACGCTTGAACGACCCGCGCCTTGTTCAACTAGCCGACCGCCACGACAAGACGCCGGCGCAGGTCTTGATCCGTTGGGGCTTGCAACAGGACTTGGTTTTGATCCCAAAGTCGTCGCGCGCGGAACGCATTCAAGAGAACGCCAACGTCTTCAACTTCGAGTTGACCGAGCTCGACATGAAGGTGATGAGCGGTTTCAATGAGAACCTCAGGACGTGCTGGGATCCGACGGACGAGCCCTGAGGCCTGAATTTGGCCGCTTTTCCGCTGTGGTATAATTGTCCCTAATTCCAAGGGCAATATTCATGCGTTCCGCCACTCTCCTGATCACCGGCGCCACCGGTTTGGTCGGCAGCCACCTTGCCGAACGAGCCGTCGCCGACGGCTATGCCGTGCGAGCGCTCGTCAGATCGGCGGGTGCCGAGCGGCAATGGCTCGAACGCTTAGGCGTCGAAATCATCCCGGGAAGTCTTACCGACGACCAGGCGGTGCGCGCGGCGGTGCGCGGCGTCAATTTAGTGGTCCATTGCGCCGCGATGGTCGGCGACTGGGGTCCGATTGAAGAGTACCGGAAGGTCAACGTCGACGCGCTTAGGACCCTGCTCGAAGCGAGCCTGGCAGAGCCCAATCTCGACCGTTTCGTAGCCATGAGTTCGCTCGGCGTCTACCAGGCGCGTGACCACTACGGCACGGACGAGACCACGCCGCCTTGGAGCGCCGGCATCGACGGCTACACGCGGACTAAGACCGAGTCCGAGCTCCTCGTGCGGTCTTTTCTCGACAAAAGAGGACTTAGGGGCGTCATCCTCCGTCCAGGCTTCATCTACGGCGCTCGCGACCGGCAGGTACTCCCTCGCCTGATCGACATTTTGAAGACCAACGGCTTCTGGTATTTTGGCAGCGGCGAACAGAAACTAAATAACACGGGCGTCAAGAATCTCGTCGACGCCGTCATGCTGGCTTTGACAAAACCCGAGGCGCTCGGGGAGACGTTCAACATCACGGACGACCCGTTGGTGAGTCGCGTAACGTTCATCGAGACGGTGACGAAGCTCCTCGGCATCTCGTCGCCCAAACGGCGAATACCTAAACGTCTGGCGCTGCCGCTGGCCCTCACGGTCGATCGGTGCGCCCGTCTCGTCGGAGCCAAGGAGGCGCCGCGCTTGTCGATGGCAAGGTATAAATTCTTGGCCTTGAACCTCGAGTATTCGATCGCCAAGGCGAAGCAGGTTCTTGGTTACGCTCCCAGGCATTCATTCGAAAGAGGCATGGCGGAAGCCATCGCCTGGTTCCGCTCCCAAGGCCTAGCATAGGAGATTTTTGCATGCTGCCCGGTTGGGCCCGCGTCTTGATCGGTTACCCCGTCTTGCAGTTCAAACTGCAAGCCTTGGACCGCTTTCGCCGCAAGCTCGTAGGCGTCGCAGCGGTCCAGGAAGAGCGCTTGCAGTCGATGCTGCGGTTGACGGCGGGCAGCGCCTTCGCCAAGGATTTCGGCTTGGACCGGGTCAAGACGGTCGCGGAATTTCGGCGGGCGTTGCCGGTGGCGGGCTACGAGAGGATGGCGCCTTATGTCGACCGCGTGAAGGCTGGCGAGGTGACCGCCCTTTTTCGCGCCGGGACGCGCATCCTGATGTTCGCGACGACGAGCGGCACGACGGCGGCCATGAAGTCGATTCCGGTGACCACGGCGTCGCTCGACGAATACCGCGACAGCTGGACGGTGTTCGGCCTGGCGGTCGCCAAGCAGTACCCGCACCTTCCCTATGCAGGGGTCATTCAATTGGCAAGCAATTGGCGAGTGGGGACGACTCCGAGCGGCGTGCCGACCGGCAGCATCACCGGTCTCCTGTTCGAGCGCATGCACAACATGATGCGCTTCAGTCATGTGGCCCCTCCGGCGGTGTCGGCGTTGACGGATTCGGCGATGCGCTACTACTTGACGCTGCGCCTCGGTCTGCAGCGGCGCGACACGGCCGTGATCAATGCGGCGAATCCCAGCACGCTTTTGACGTTGGCGCGACGCCTCGACGAACAAAAGGAAGACCTGATCCGCGACGTGCACGACGGGACCCTCAAGGACGCCAAAACTTATCCGGCGGCGATTCAGCGTCGCCTGACCTACATGTTGAAAGCCGATCCGGCGACGGCGCGCGCGCTCGACGCCGTCGTGCTCAGGACGGGCCATCTCTACCCGAAAGACGCGTGGAACCTGACGCTCCTTTGTGTTTGGACGGGTGGAACTTTGTCGTCCTACTTGAAGCAGCTGCCCGAGTACTATGGCGACCTGCCGCGCCGAGACCACGGGCTTTCGGCGAGCGAGGCTCGCATGACCATTCCGCTGCAAAACGACGTGCCGTACGGAGTCCTCAACGTCGCGGGCAGCTTCTATGAATTCATTCCAGAAGCCGAATACGGCCGGCCTGATCCGCGGACGCTGCTCGGTCACGAGCTGGAAGTCGGCGCGTCCTACTATGTGGTTTTGACGACCTCCGGGGGCCTCTTTCGCTACGACATCGCCGACGTCGTGCGCTGCGAAGGCTTCGAGGCTGAAGCGCCGCTGCTGACCTTTCTAAACAAGGGCAGCCAGATTGCCAACCTCACCGGCGAGAAGCTCTCCGCCTATCAGGTGACGCAGGCGGTAAGCGCCGTGCAGAAGCGCTTGGACGTCTACCTCGGAGAATACGTTGTGGCGCCGGCTTTCGCCGACCCGCCGGGCTATCACCTCCTGATCGAAGCCGCGCGTTTTCCAGCGGAAGACCTCGCGGCCCAAGTCGAGCGCCTCGTCGAAGACGAGTTGATGCGAACCAACGTCGAGTATGCCGAGAAGCGAAATAGCGGACGGCTGGAGCCGCTGATCCTTACACCTGCGCGCGACGGCTCTTTCAGGGAGTTGCGCCAACGCCGCCTCGACGCCGGAACGCCGCCCGAGCAGTACAAGCACCCGTTCCTGATCCCGAGTTTGGAGTTCGTGCCCCAGGTGGCGCTCGGAGTCTCGGGCCGCCGCCGCGCCGGCCACGGACGACGAACTAGTTGATATAATGGAGCTTTATTTGAAGTCTAAAAACTTCACCAAGCTCCCCTAAACCTTTGGCGAAAGTTACCGAAAACCCTCAGGGAAGATCGGTACTTCACGCTAGAGGAACTTGATGCTCGTTTTGCCCTTGGGGCTTGGGACGAAGCTGCGCCGCACGCCGGTGGTGACCTTGTTGGTCGCCTTCGCTTGGGTCGCCGTGTTCCTCTTCGACCAGTCGAGCAACCGAACCATGGACGGCCTGTTCGGCGCGGTCGCGCAGAGCGGTGTGCGCGACGCGTCGCGCCACCTCTTCGTCGAATATTGCCGAAGCCGCGGCGGCAACCAGAAAGAGTGCGCGAAGTATTCGGTCTTTGTTTGGACCGGGTTCCCCGCTAAGGCGGGTCGCACCGTAGCGTCGTCCAAAGGCTTGGGCAGCGTCACGGAAGTGACCGCGATGCTCGAAGAAAACAAAAAAGCCGAGGAACTGAAAGAAAAGCTTTCTTACTGCGGCTCGTCGAAGCGGTGCCTTCTCTACAAGGACATCCTTTGGCGCTTTCTCGACGCCGGCCAGGCGGAGCCTGCCATCTTCGGCCAACTGAAGAACTACAATTCGTATCATCGCGCCGTGCTTGCCTACCGCAAAGACCTCGTGACGGTCTGCAAAACGACCTATTGCCTCGTGAAAGGTAATATCAATGGCCCTTCGCTGGCCGCCGCCCAGTTGCGCCACGGCGGCTGGGCTCACCTCCTTAGCAATTTGATCGCCTTCCTGATTTTCGGTATCTACGTCGAGCAACGGACGAACCGCCTGCTCTACTTGGCGACCCTGATTCTTGGCGGAACAGTGGGCATGGCGGTGCACGCCTACTTCTTCGGCAGCGCCGACACCATCGCCTTGGGCGGTTCGGCGAACGTCAGCGCCGTCATGGGCATGTTCTTCGTCTTCTTCTTCAAGACCCGCATGCGCTTCCTCGTTTGGCTGCCGCGGAAAATTTATCTCGGCTCGACCTACTTCGCCGACATTCGCTACACCTTTCCGCTGCTGTTCGTCCTCTCGGACGTGAGCGGAGGCTTCGATCACGGCTTCGCCACAGTATTGACCGGCCGCGTCGCTCACTTCGCGCACTTGTCGGGGCTCCTGGTTGGGGCC
>JAYWBY010000005.1:0-19553 GCA_043781115.1 Pseudomonadota bacterium | reverse complement strand
GGAGCGACGACACGACCTTAGTCGTGATTCAATATCGCCCTGCCGGGACTTTAGGTGCGTCTTGAAGTCATGGAGGCGGCGAATGATCCTGTGATTTCAATGTGTTAGCGACGACGTTCTTCGAGCTTTGTCCCTCCGGCGAAGTTTCCGGATGCGGGCACTACTACTGACGATGAATCGGATCACCCTGGTCTATTGGCTTACACCCGCAGGTCGAACTCAGCAGAGTCCTAAGTCTCGTGAGGTCAGCGGCTTTGCTGTACGTACAGGTTGACCCTCCTAACGCCTCCGAGCCAAAGACGACTTGCTCGTCGCAGAGGACAGTCGGGGAGCTGTAGCCAAGAAATCGGTCCCCGCTTGGGAGTAGATCCTGACGGACCTCAACGAACTCGAGACCGAATGACTTCAGCTCGCCCCGCACCGTAACGGCGTTGGGGCATCCGTCGAAGTAGACCAAGGTAATTTTTTTCTGCAATCTGACTCCCATACTTGCTGGCTCTTCACTTTACACAACGTCCGCCGTAAATTGTGTTGACGTTCCAAGGGCTATATCGCGCGTCAATCCGCCACCGGTTGTCGCCTCCCTCGGACCAAGTGCCGCCGCGATAAGTGCCTGCAAGCGGACTTGCGGACACTGGCACTCCTCCGGTATTTGAAACAGCCGAGCCCGAACTAGACACCGGAAACCCGCGCAAGAGATTCACCAAGCCACCGGCAAGGCTCCCGGATATCGAAACTCCGAGTCCAAGGCCATCAAGTCCATTGTCCATCGCGGTGTTCGTGTTAAAGATTTGTCCTGTCGTCCATTCGGCGACGTTACCCATCATGTCGGCCACACCGTAACGCGACCGGCAGTTGGCGGTCTCCGAGGAATCTGCGGGATATGCAGAGGCCGGGCTATTATCGACGTGACACCTGATCGTCGTGGTGTCTGCGACAGTACCGACCAGCGACGCAACCGTCGCGGCGGCGTTTGTCCCGACGTCGATGGTGCCATCAAAGTTGAGGTCGCCCCAGTCCGCGGCCTTGCCCCATTCAGCATCAGATGCGAGAGAAAGGTAATAGGTGTTGCCCGTGCCGTCGGAAATTCCGGTGTTGCGGCAGGCTTTCCACATGGCGCCTTGATCGAGGCCAATGATCGGTGCGGCGGCTTCCTTGGATTGTAATACGGTTGACGTGGAATTGATTAAGCCACCATCCCCGCAAATATTCGTGAACGACTGCAGTTGATTGAAGTTGTCATAGCATTGGGCGGCGTTCGCCTGCCAGATGCCGGTCGCATTCGTCTTAGATTGCAATGGCCACGCGCCTGACCCATAGGTTCCGCTAGGCGTGTTGTTAACGACTGATCCAGCTGCAGCCGACGCCTCATATTTTTGAATAAAGAAATCATGATCGAGGCCCGACTTATCCATCGGAACATAGGTCATGACTTCAGGTCGCGCCAAAGTTTGTTGGTAGGCTTCGTCGACCAAAAAGGCTGCTGCCCGGCGAAAGCGTGGCTCCAAGCGGAACGATGCGCCTCCCGCTGTCGGCGCCGTGCCGGCGAGGTACGGCGTCCGAAAGCGTTGAGACATGGCGGGTTGATAATTCGACGAGGCATCTTGAGCAACGATCATATAGTTGTAGATTTTGGTCGGGGAAAATCCGAGGCCGGTATAAGAGTCATCATGGAGAATGCAATTACCGGGGGTGCTGTCATTGCAGTTGGCGACGGTAAATATTTCCTTACCCTCAGTGGTGCTTGAGCTATAAAGTCGACCGCCCGACCCGTCGACCGCCAACGGATCTAGTGGTTTGTCGGTCGAATAAGGATTGATGCCGCCGGCGATTGCCCACGGAGTTGTCAAGCGCTCCGACAGCCGAGTCGGCTCGACGAAGCGAAAAATTCGGTAATTTATGTTTGCGCTAGACGATGAACAGGTCGGGTTACAAACAGTCTTGCTCCACGGCTTCCAGGTTATCGACGCGCCATCCCCAAACAGTTCCCCGTAATAATAATCTTGATGGTAGTACCCATTTTGAGTGAGATTTCTGTATACGGTCTCAACTTGGGTGGAGGTGTAAGCAACCCCAGCGACGAAGAAGACGGGGCCGATCCTGAGAGTTCCCTGCGCGGGCAGTCCCGATGCTCCGCCGATGTATAAGTTGCTGCCCGAATTGGTGCTGATGCAACTGTAGCTACCTTGGAGTGCGCCATCAAAATAAAGTTTGCAGAGACCACCTGAATTCAGACTAGCTACAAAATGATGCCAGCCGGGAGAAGGAGAACTAGCAGTTAAAGTGGCGCCCTCTCCTATCGTTTCAAGTTCGACTTGACCGGTAGGGGGAATTAACAGCCTGGAGCCGCTGCCGCCGCTTTTGTCCAAGAGCATTACATATGCACCCGTCCAATTGCTCATATAAAACCATCCGCCCATGGTGTAGGTCGTTGCATTAAATGCTGTATCATAGGCATAAAATGGTGCCCCAGCACTGGTCGGCGTATTGTAGTAGCTGACGTTGTCGACTGGACCTGCGCCCGTAGCTATTGTTGTCCCGTTTGTAATGCTTAGGTTCTGCAGGCCATATACACCGGCTATAACCGCCGGCGTGCTGGTAGCGCTGAAGTCCCACATCCCCACGCCATTTCCGGTTGATGGAAAACGCTTTAGTCGATGCCTAACCGCTTCAACTCGGGCGTCCCCCGCATACATGTTCTCTGGAATGGTCCAGGTTCCGGCCGCTCCGCCGTAGTCTGCACTGGTATAGGTTGGCTCCTGGGGCAGGGCTAACTGAGCCATGGTGGGCATACTTGCTGCCGCAAAAGCCACGCAACGGAAACCTTGATACCCGGCGTTCGAGGATGGCTCGAGCCAGGACTGGGGATCTGGTCCGTACTGCTTTCTTTCCGCCGGGGTAGGCGTGAAGGTGTCGGCGCCAAGGGCTAGAGCTAGGCCAGAGGCGCCCGGATCAATCATGTGGAACCTACGGCGCACGTTATCGATGCCGTTTCTTATGGTTCGGCCAATGGTAGGGCCATAGCCAAATCGTCTTTCTGAGTCCGAGTCAAAGCCGGGGTTAGTACTGTCTCCCGCCGGATCATCGATGTTGTAGCGAATCATCCGGGAATCGACCCATTCGGTCGCGTTGCCCGCGACGTCGTAAAGCTCTAAATCATTTTTGCAGCCGCTCCTGCTCCCCGTCAGGCCAAGGCCGCCAGTAGTTTTGCAGTTGCTTCCCGAGTCGGTCGCATAGATAGACCACATCGCGGCGTAGCTCGTGCCGACCCATTTTGCGGCCCTAGTCCATTCTTCAAAGGTCGCCAACCGCATCAAGGATCCAGCCGTGCTTGAACCGCGACAAGCCGTCCACGCTTGGTCGAAGTTTGACGTCGTCGGCGACGCATTTTTAAGGCTTTGTACTACTGCCGTCGACGCTTTTGTGCCGCAGCTCGAATGGTTGGCGACTTTATTTATGTGAAACTGATAGTTGCAGGTTGCGAGGTCTCCTTCCGTCGCCGCCACCGCGTCGGCACCATAGGACCCGCTGACTAACGACGCTTCATACTGCATCATATAATAGCCGTAACCTAGGCCCGACCGGGCAGGAGACACGTAGGCTAAATTTCCCTCGCTACCCAGGACCGTCACGCCAGTCGAAATCGCGGTATTGGTGTCGGCGTCTGGACCGAAGTAGAACTTGTAGCGAACGATGTAATAGCCTGTTCCGGCGACGGTGTTGCCGATCCCGCCTATCAGAATTTTGTTGTCAGATGAGTTGGCGTCGAGCGTGGCGTCTCCCAACGTGACCTTTTGCCATGGCTCGGCGGTCAAATCTCCGAATGCTGCCAAGGTCGCGCTAGGACTGTAGTAGACCCAATACTCTTCAACGCTGCCGGAAGCTGGAGAGACAAACGTAAGTTCGATCTTCGCCGTACCGTCCGGCCATGTGCCAATCACGGCGCCGCTTGCTACCCCGGCAAAGCTCGGTGCCGAGTAGGCGCCAATGTCACAAGCCACATTGTCGTTGGCGCTGGCGTTATAGTACGTGCCATCCGAATAAACGCCTTTGACCAGATAGCACACATAAACGCCGGCGCTCAGGCCCGTATCGTTGAGCGAAACGGTATTGGACGCACTGGTGTATTCGTACGTTCTCGCCGCCGTTGGGCCGGTCTTGCCGGCGTTGGTGGCGGCGGCCGCTCGGACGGCGGTTTGGGCGGCCCCGAGACTTGCGCCGGTGGCTTTCCAAACGAAGGTCTTGTTCCAGTAGCCCGTCGTCGGATTGGTCCAGGTCACCATGGCGGTGTCCGGGCCTTTGGCCACCGGCGTCACCGCCGCCGTGGAAACCGTATCGCCACTTGGAGTTGCGGGCTTGGTTATTCTTGAAAGCTCGACGCCGTCACCGGCTGTGTACTTGGTTCCGGACACGTCATTGACGGCCCTGACTTGGACGAAATATTCGGTGTGTGGCGTCAGGCCTCCGACGATTTTCGTCGTGTCGCCACAGGCTGCGGTTGCCGCCGGAGTGGTAAAGTTCGGCGCGCTCGGGCTCTGGGTTACCGAAATCTGCACACCCGTGCAGTCGCCGGTGATCGCTCCCCAGTTGACGACGAGCTGGGTAAAGTCGAGGGCATTACTTTGGCCGGTCAACGACGAAATTCCCGCGAACGTCGGCGCGCCCGCGACGGGCGTAGCGCAGCGGGTCGTCGGAGTCGTGCTCGCGAGATACTTCGTCGGTTGTCCCTCGACCCAGTAAGCGGCGACAGCTTGGACGCAAATCTGCTGGTTGGCGGTCAGTCCCCCAATTTCGTAAGCATTGGGGGCCGCAGCAATCTCCGCCATCGGCACGCGAATGACGGCAGGGACACCCGAAACGGTCCATTTGCCCGCACTTATGTCTCCTTGGATCTCGCCGGCAGTGATACCGCCAGCTTCTACGCTGGTTCGGTAGCTCGTCACATCGGCTGTTGATCCCGCCTGCACAAAAAGGAAGACGTTATTGAAGAGCCCGCCGACCGCCGGGTCGGAATTTGGCGGCGCATAGGTTACGCGGACCTTCGTCGACGAGATGGACGTGCCCGCCGACAGGTTGTCGCCGGTCGGTCGCTTCGGTGTCGTCGTGGCATTGGCAACGGCGTTCATGCCGTTCGAAACCGCGGGGGAGCCATTGTTATTCACGGCTCGAACGCGGAAGTAGTAGGTGGTATTGGCCACCAGACCCGTGACCACTTTGCTAGTCGTCGCCCGGTCGGCAACCTGCACTGTGCCGGTCGTCCAGTTTTGTCCGGACGGGGTCGTGGCATAGGCGATTTCGTAATAGCTAAAGAGGCTGGCTTCGCTGACGTCAACGGCGGTCCAGTTGACTGAGAGTTGAGAGAAGCTGCTCGCTTGATTGGCGTTGGTGACCGTAGCCACGCCAGCAAATGCCGGCGGCACCAAAGTCGGCGTCTTGCATTGCGCCGCGACGCTGCTCGTAGAGGCTAAAGCGTTTTGCCCATCGTCATAGTAGGCGCGCACTTGGTAGCAACACTCGACGTTGGAGCTCAAAGCCGCAAAGGTGGCCTCAAGCTGTCCCGTCGGATATACAAAATCGGGTGCGCCGGCAAGCTTCGTCTGCAATTGGTTTGGCGCGCCACTGCCGCAGTATTGCCAAAGGCTGTATCCGTTAAATACAGAGCTCAGCGCATTTGTCGGGGAAGTCCAGGTAACTTTAAGCGAGTCGGCTGACAGGACGGTGATGCCACTGATGCCCTCGCCCGTTGGGGCGCGGGGTGTCGTTTGGGCGGAAAGCACCTTCGAGCTCCCCGCCCCAAGTTGAATGCCATTTTCATCGAAGACGGCCGCCACGCGAACAAAAATTAAGGTCTTTGCCGGTAGTCCGACGAGGGACTTGCTCAAAGTCGTTATGTCTGCAACCTGAGAACTTCCCCCTACGGAGGCGAAGGTCGAACTCGTCGACCACTCAATCTTGTAGTAGCTGAAGGATGAGCTAGCTTCGGGCCAAGCAACCAAGAGCGAAGAAAATCCCGAGATTCCAGCCGCAGTCGTCACCGAACTCACGCCGGAAAATACGGGCGACGGCGGAGCGGTGAAGGCCTCTTTACAGGCAGTATTCGAGTCCGAAATATCAGCCACGCTATAGTGTGCCCTGACGCGAAAGCGGTAGTTCGACTGGGCCGTGAGCCCTGTTACCGTGAATTCCCGCGTTGCGTCGCCTGCCACACCGATTGTCGTGGGGCTCGCGGAGAACGCTTGGGCGCATGTACCTGGCTCGTACTGAACGGCGAAGCTATCATATACGCCGTCGGTCATGGGGGCGTCCCAACGCACTTTTGCCGTCGTAAACCCAAGCGAGCCAGACCCTGGCGCGGCGGCGATGGCGCCAGCAAAGGTTGGCGCCTTGATGGCCAGCGTCGAATTGGCTTTTTCCGTCGTGTTCTGCTCGAGCCGGCTTGTTCCCGAGCTGGAATCGTAGGCCCGGACGACGAAGTAGTAGGTCTTGTTGCTTTCGAGGCCTGAGATCGTCGTGGTTGTGGCGCTCCCGCCAGGCAGGTCGAGTAGCGGCGTCGTGTAATCCTCGGCGCCCGGAGCCGCGGCTCGATAAACTTTATAGCCAGAGACCGTGCTACCAGCCGGAAGCCAAGTGAGCTTCAACTTGGTCAGGCCATCCAAGCCTCCCAGGCGCTCGACACGGTCGAGTCCGGCAAAGTCCGGGACGGAGAAGGCGAAGGTCGTCGCCGATTTTTGCACGACGTTTTTCTCTTCATTGCCAGAAGCATCTTTGGCTCTGACGACAAACGAATAGGCCGTAGCCGGCGTAAGCCCGGTCACGACGAAGCTGCCGGTTGCTGTAGAGGCGATAGCCTGAGTGAGGTTGAAGGCATTGTAGATACTATAGGTCGCTACGTCGGTCGACGGCGAAACGGTCCATTTCAGCACGATTTTCTTGTCGCTTACGACGTCGGCGGACTCGAGCCCCGCAAATTCCGGCGGCACCTTGTCGCTCAAGTCCGGAACGGAAATAATCACGAACTCGTTGTTCGCGTCGAGAGTTGAGCCGTCTTTGGCTCTAACGGCAAAGGTGTAAGAATGGCCGATCGCCGGACTCATGAAGTCGTAGTTCGTTGACGTCGTCGTCGCAATGGCATTGGTAAAATTCGCGTCGGAATACACGATGTAGGATAAGGCGCCTGTGTTGCCCGTGGCCGCTTCCCACGTTAACGCTATTTTTGAGCCATCCGGTGCGACGGTTACATTCTTAGCTTGTAGCCCGGCAAACGACAGGGCTTCCAGCCGGTAGACGATGACGCGTTTGCTCAGGCCCTTTTCTTGGGCCGGCCCTGTGGCGACCACCTGAAAAATATAGGTCATGCCCGGACTCAGCGGGGTTTCGACTTCGTAGAATCTCGCCGCCTTCTTCTCAGCGAGCACGGCCACGCGGCTAGACGGCAGCTTGTCCTCGGCAAATTCAGCGTGGATGCCGACGGAAGTCTGGACGGCATTGAGTGCCAGACTAGCACCCGGATCCAGAATCAGTGCTCCGGCGGTAACGGCCTCCACCGTGTCGGGGGTCGAATCCATGTAAATTTCATAGTTGAGGTCTGCCGCACTTAGGCCCGCCGGCAATTCCGTCGGCGCGTCCCAGCTTATTTGCAACTTGCCGGCTTGACTGATCTCGAGCCCGGTAACCCCGGCGAAGTTGATCGAGTTGAAGTCGGCGCTATAGATCAACACCTGCCGGTTGGCGTCGCGCGTGCCGTTGGCATTTACCAACCGGACTTGAAATGCGTAAATGACGTGGGGCTGCAAGGTTTCGTCGAGCGTGTAAGAACGTTCGCCGCGCACTGAACGCAGCAACACCCCCAAACCAACAGGCGCCGCTTGATCGGGGATCTCGGCAAATTTGGCGCCGAGAGTCGTTCCTTCGTCGGTCCCAATTAGACTCTGAGCTATCGGGTTTACGCCGCTTGGAAGCGCCGCCCACTTATCCATATAAACTTCGTACGAAGTGGCGCTGACGTCGCCGCTTCCCGACGCGAGATCCCAAAGGAGAACATAGTGCCCGTCCGGCGTAATTCTTATCGACTTTACGCCGGCGAATGACGAAGTCGCGCCCGACTTGGATTCCGCGTGGAAGCCGAGTTTGTCGCAAGAAGTCAGCGCGAAAAGCGCTGCCATTACAGCCAGGAAATGGCCGACCGCGAAAATGGGAGCTATGACCTTCCGGCCCTGAATCATCATTGTCTCCAAGTGGTCTAGGCGACGACCCGGAATCCTTCGGATATTTGGGATGCTTTAATGAGTTTCGGATTAGGAGGACGGTTTCTTTAGAAATGGAATAAATATTAAGTAATATTGGGTTGTTAATGGTCAACGCCGCAGGTGTGGGGGGGCTTCCGCTTTTGCCCCCTCCCACCACGGCTGCGGCTCTGCCTCGCCGGCTCGGCAAACACGGCCTGCTACCGGCCTTGTCGTGGCATCAACTCGACGCGCGTCGAGTCGCAGGTCCGGGCCGGACATCGCGCCAGCCTCATGCAATTTCCCTTGACGCTCAACGGGACGCCGCAGCGGCAAAGGCCGCGAATCCTGCAAAATCCGCGACCAAGTGCGGCGAAAACGGCGCCCTGACGCCCAAGTCCGCGAAGCTGAACGCCGCGCGCGTACACCTGCCGAATCGCCCTTTGGCGGGGGCAATCCGCCCGCCGCGAAATGCCATGGTATGGTCGCCCGGTGATAAACATAGGAGGATTTATCGTGAATGATTTTACCAATTTCGACAACTCCACTTTGCTTGCCAAGCTGCGTGCCACCCTCAGCGACGAACGGCAATCGCTGAGCATCTTTCTGCGCTACCTCGCCGAGGTCGAGGCCCGGCGTCTTGCCGCCGAGGCGGGCTACCCGAGTCTCTTTGCCTTTTGCACGGGAGCACTCGCCCTCAAGGAAGGCGAGGCCTACTCCCGCATTCATGCGGCGCGTCTGGGCCGGCGCTTCCCGGCCGTCTTGGATGGGCTGACGAGCGGCAACATCTGCCTCACCACCATCCGGCTCATCGGTCAGTATCTCAGCGACGACAATGTCCAGGACGTCCTCGGCCGCGTCGCCGGTTTGACCACCCGCGAGGTCGAGAAACTCGCTGTGACACTGGCGGTGCAACCGGCATCAGGCGCCGTCACTCCGCCGGCTCAGGGCCCGGCCACCACGGGTGGGGTGACGCCACTTTTTGCCGCCGACGCCGGGCCGAGCTCTACGCCGGCGCCCGCGAAGAAGGTCAAGCCCGACCGGCTCCGCTACGTCACCCCCGAGAGCGTCGAGCTGCGCTTCACCGTCAACGAGGCGCTGCTCCCCAAACTAAATCGCATCAAGGGTCTGGCCATGACGAAGGGGATTTCGAGCAAGCTCGAGGATCTCTTTGACCATGTTTTCGAGGTCTATCTCGACCGGTGCGACCCCGAGCGCAGGCTGGGCCGTAAGCCTGCCAGCAAGAGTCGGCGCGGCAAAAGGCAAGCCGTCACCGGAAATCCGCGCTACATTCCCCAGGCGGTCAAAGACATCGTGTATGCTCGCGACGGCGGCCAATGCGTCTTTCTGACTGCGGCCGGCCACCGCTGCCCCGCCAGAGTTGGACTCGAATATGAGCATCGGACGCCCTTCGCCTTAGGCGGCTCGTCGACGGACCCGGCGGGCATCGAGCTTTTATGCAAAGGCCACAACCGCCTGGCGGCTGACCGGGTTTTTGGCGCTGAACACATGGCTGCGGCGATTGAGCGCCGCCGGCAGGGCGGCTGAACTTTTCTCCCTCGCCAGCTCGGCAAACACGGCGCGCAGAGTCGTTGCCAGGCCGCACCTCCGCTCCCCCCGCGCGCACCCACCCGCAGGGAGAGAGGCACGCCTTGCCACAGGGGCCGCTCCGCTTTTGCCCCCTCCCACCGCGTCGCCGCGATCAGCCGATACGGTGAGAGGGGACAAAAGCGGGAAGAACCCCACACCACCGCCGAGCTCGGGTCAGGGCGGAGCCCGGTCTGGACGACGCTTCAGACTACCGGCGACAACGACCGCCGAGGTACCAATATTCAACCGATGGGTCAGAATTCAGGACTTGCCAATACCTTCCGCCTTCAGCGGCTGCCCCCATCCCTCCGCCGCGAGAGCTAGCTCTTTGGCCGGTGGGATTTACGTAAAAATAGTCGCCGTTCGAGGTAAGCAGCATCGTCCCCGACGTCATGGGGAAACCTCGCAAAAGATCGTAACGTCCACCGTACGATGACAAATAATGACTAGTGGACGGAACCGTTCGATTGTACCAAGTCCCATCCAAACCATTGTCGCTACCGATGCCGTTGTATATCTGCGACCCAGTGAATTCTATCACATTGCCGACCATATCGGCCGCTCCGTAGCGTGAGCGGCAATTTGCCGTGTCCGTGGTTCCCGTACTTAAAATGGTGCTGCTCGGATTATTGTCTGAATGGCAACGAATCGTCGTTGCATCAGCGGGCCCTTGCTCCACCGAGGCTACCGTTAGTCCTGCGTTTATGCCGACGTCAATAGTTCCGTCGTGATTGAGGTCGCCCCAATCCGCGGCCTTCAACCATTCGCTGTCACTAGGCAGACCGAAGGAGTAGGTCCCACCATCAATGTCGGCGACGCCGGTGTTGGCGCAGGCCTTCCAAAAGGCTCCTTGGTCGATGTCTACCAACGGATATGTGCCGGGCTTTGACTGAGTTATGGCCGTCGTTGCGTTGACGACCGCTCCGTCACCGCAATCCGCAACTGAGAAGGCGCCCGTTCGCTTGAGGTCTTCGTAACATTTGGCGACATTGGATAGATAGCCTCCGGCGCCGTCGCTCTGCAGAGGCCAAGTTGAAGACAAAGTTCCATTTGTGACAGAGCCCGCAGCAAGCGACGCTTCGTACTTTTGGATAAAGAAGTCATGATCCAGTCCTGACTTGTCCATCGGCACGTAGGCCATCACTTGCTGTATGGACTGCGTCAATTGATAGGGCTCGTCAACGAGGAAAGAAGCCAACTTCCTCAAGCGCGGCTCCATCCTGAACGCCGATGCGATCTCGGTGGTGGGCGAACCCGTGTAGTAAATGGAACGAAACCTTTGCGACCTTGCGGGCATTCTCGTCGAATTGCCGTAGAGGGTGTCTTTTGCGACCACCTGATAGTTCCACAGTCGGCGGTCATCACCGCCAACACGGGATTCGGAAAACAAGAGACTGCAAGCAGCTAGATTATTCGAAGCACAGGTCGTAGTCGAATAAAACGGACTGTAAAGCGCTGCCGAACTGGCGTCAACGGCGAGTGGATCGAGTGGCGCATCGACCGAATAGGGGTTGCTGGTCCCTCCGGAAATGATCCATGGGGTCGTCAGTACGTTCGACTGCCGCGTCGGCTCCCGGAATCGGAAGATGTCGTAGCCGGTCACATCGACAGTCGTACAGTTGGGAGTGCAGAAGGTCTTTGTCCAAGGCGTGAGACGCATGGCAGCAACATTGTAGCCTGCCAAATAACCAACGCTATGCAAAGGTCCGTAGTAGTCATTCTGAACCTGATTGGAATAAAGCTTCTTTACTTGCGCCGCGCTGTAGGAGACGCCCTTGTGGTAGAAGAGCATTGCTACGCGGGTGTCGCCGCCGCTAGCAAAGGTGATCTTGCCGCTTGTGAAGCTCGTCGGCGTGTATACGGGAGCCGCGCCAGTTTTATACTCGCCGTCTATGTAATAGCGGAGCTCAGACCCATCTTCAGTAACCAAGAAATGGTGCCATCCGGCAACATAATGGGGAACCGCATTGCCAAATTCCAAGCTGCCAGCGCCATTGTAGCTGACGAAATTTGTCCCTCCGTAAGTTCCGGCGAAATGGAAACCCCAAAATTGATCGCCACCGGCATAGCTATAGGTTCCCAGATTACTTTCCGCCATTAGCAAAGTGTCCCCGACACTTCCTGGCGCCCGGTAGAACCAGCCACCGGTCGTGAACGTCGTCGTATTGGCATCGGTATTGATGAATTCCGCTTTCGACGCCCCCCCGGCACCGAATACATTTGAGTGAATTTTGCCGTCGGGTCCGGCGGCGCTGCCAAGCGTACCGGTAATGCTTAAGTTCGTCGTTCCCCCAACCCCAAGGTTGAGCTCGGCTCCGCTGCTGTTCGCGTTGAACGGCCAGGCATATAGCGTCCCGCCGCCTGGGTGATTTTCTAAGTAATGATTGACCGATTCTGGCTTGGTATCACCGATATAAAGATTCTCCGGAATCCTTTGCTCCCCGGCTGCGCCACTCGAATCCGCCGAAGTGTAGGAGGGCTCCTGCGGCAGGGCCAATTGTGGCATCCCAAATTGCTTGCCCAAGAGCACGCAACGAAAGCCGACGGCGTTTGGGTAGCTGCTATTGATCCAGCGATGAACGTCCGGACCATATGCACCAGTCTGACCACCGGCATCCTGGTAGTGGCCCGCGCCCATTGCCAGCCAAAGCAAATTCGTAGGGCCCGGGTCAACCTCATGGAAAATTCTGGTGAGATTGTCGATGCCGTTACGAAGCGTCCTGCCTAGATTCGGGCTATAACCAAATCGCGAAGTCCCAGCGTTCGCAATGGAGTGCCGCACCATGCGGCTGTCAACAAACTCTGGGACGTTGCCGGCCATATCGTAAATGCCGAGGCCGTTCTTGCAGTTCGCGCGAGCGCCCGTAACTTGCGGGAAAGCCGCGTTGACATTGCAGTCGGAACCCGTGACGCCTTGATAGGTGTTCATCATTGTCGAATAGCTGGTTCCTACCCATTGCCCAGCCCGGAGAAACTCCTCTTCCGTCGGCAGTCTGACGGCCAGAAAATCATCCGTATTCTTGCGGCACTGCACGAAGGCATTGTCCCAACCCTCCCAGAGCGTCGGTATTCGGCCAGCGACAGAACCGACTTTCCCATCGCGGGTCGTCGTTCCGCAGGACGAATGAAAGGCGACTCTGTTGACTTGGTGCTCATACGCGCAGCGTTGGACGTCCGCTTCGTTAGTGGTGATGCTCGACGAGCCGACGGTAATGGCCACGTCGTTTGAAGCCTCGTATTGATAGATAAAGTAGTCGTAAGAGAGATTACTAAATGACCTGGAAACATAGGCAAGATTCGCCTGACTTGGCGCAACCGTAATTGGTATCTGTGAATTATTGGAATCGAAGGTGTCTCCTGAAGGTCCGGCAAAAAATTTGGTGTTTACTAATAAGGCGTATGTTCCTGAAACGGTCTTGCCTCGCCCACCGTAGAAGATTTTGTCGTCGTTAGGGTCCGGATCGTAAGTAGGATCGCCCCTGTCAATTGCATCCATGAGCTGGCATGTATCCGCGCAGTGGGAAAATAGGTACTGCTCAACGCTCCCGCCTGGGACGCTGGCAAACGTGATCTCGATCTTTGCCGTGCCGTCGGGCCAGGTGCCGACGATAGCTGTACTCGCAGCGCCATCAAACGAGACGGGCGTGTAGGCTGGCTTGCCACACTTCACTGTGGAATTGTCGCTAAGAATGTACTTACTCGCGCCGACGTAGGCGCCCATCGCCATATAGCAAACGTGAACGCCGGCGAGCAGCGAATTGTCGGTGTAGCTGAGTGTCGCGGCATTGGTAATGGTTGCAATTGGCGTCCCGACCGTGGCCGACAGGTCCGCCACCGAGGTCGCGCTGGCTCTGACGGCGGCTTCCGCAGCTGCGGCCGTGGCCCCGGTTCCCTTGAAAATCATGACGCGGTTCCAGGAGCCCGATGTCGGGTTCGTCCACGTTACGAACCCCGAGTCGGTCGTTTTGAAATTCGACGTGATGGTCAGTCCAGTCGTCGCGTCGCCGCTCGCTCTGGTGGGGGTCGTCTTCTTGCTCAATTCGACCCCGGCTCCTGACGCGTACACCGTTCCTGAAACGTCGTTGACGGCCCGGACTTGAACAAAGTACGTCTGATTGGCACTAAGTCCACCAAGGGTCGCAGTCACATCTCCGCAGGCCGCCGTCGCCGTAGGAGTACCCCAGTCAGGAGCGAAAGCTGACGTTTTGGCGGAAATCTGAACGCTGGTACAGTCACCGACAATCGCCGGCCAGTTCACCACCAATTGGCTAAAATCGCGGCTGTCATTGAATCCCAGTACGCTCGCCACGCCAGCAAAGGTTGGGGCTGCCGCCGTCGGTGTAGCACACTTCGTCGAAGGCGACAGAGACGGCAGATAATTTGCCGGTAGCCCGTCCACCCAATAAGTAGCCAAGGCTTGAATGCAGACCTGCGTGTTGGCGGTGAGGCCCCAAAGTTCAAAGGAGTTGTTGCCTGACGTCACGAATTCTGCTGGCGGCACGCGAACAAGCGCCGGCAAACTCGTGAGGGTGTACTTGCCGCCAGCGAGGCTCCCCTGAATTTCCGTACCCGTTACGCCGCCTGCCTCAATGGCCGATCGGGCGCTGGTAACGGCTGACGTATTGCCAGCCTGGATATACAGGAAGACATTGTTGAACAGTCCGCCAACGGACGACGAGGGATTTGGCGAGGTATAGGTAAGCCTGAGCTTAGTCGAAGATATCGAGGCCGCAGCCGAGAGGCTATCGCCGGTGGGCGACTTGGGAGTAGTCGTGGCGCTGAGCACGGCGTCCGCGCCGCTATTGACACTCGGTGTACCCGTATTGTTGACGGCTCGAACCCGGACGTAATATTTGGTGTTAGGACTCAAGCCGGTGATCGAAGCCGAAGTCGATGCGCGCGTGGAGATTTGCATCGTCTGAAGCCAGTCCTGACCGCTCGGAGAAGTCGCCCAATCGATTTCATAGTAGCTAAAGAGCGAGTCTTCGCTGACGTTAACCGTGGGCCAGGTGACTTCCAACTGGGTAAAGCCGGTGCCTAAATTGTTGTTCGTTACGGAGCCAACGCCGGCAAATGAAGGGGGTACGAGCGTCGGCGTTTTACAAAGCGGCGTTCGGTTTGAAGTCGAGCCAAGATTGTAGGTGCCGTCCGAATAGTAGGCCCGAACCTGGTAGCAGCACTCCGTATTGGCAGCCAGACCAGTATAGGTGGCATCAAGCACGCCACTGGAATAGGTGTAGTCACCCGCAGGCACCGACGTCACGCGGGCGTTGATGTTCGTCGCCGCGCTCGCGCCACAATACTGCCAAACCTTGTAGTTGCTATACAATGCCGAGGTGGCGTTGGAGGGCGCGTCCCAGGCAACTTTTAAAGAATCCGAGGCCATAATTGTGATGGCGCTGAGTCCCTCGCCGGTTGGCGTCACGGGAGTGGTAATGACAGACAGAACTGAATTGGCACCATTCTCGAGCTTGACGCCGCTGTCGTCGAAGACCGCCGTCACGCGAACGTACACCGTCGTGTTGGGCGGTAGGTTGCTGATGATTTTCGAGCTCGTCGCCACCGTCAAAATATTCGGGGTGACGGTCGTCGCCCCGGTGAACTGAGCATTGGTCGCCCACTCGAGGCGGTAATAGCTGAAACTGCCGGAGGCGGGCGTCCAGGTCGCCGTTGCCTGCGTAAATCCCGACACCCCGATGGCTCGCGTCAGGCTGGCAATGCCGGCAAACGTTGGCGCCTCGGGTGAAGTGTAAATTTCCTTGCACGAGGAGTTCTTGTCGCGAAGGCTGGTCGGACTATAGTTGGTAAGAACCCGCATGCGGTACGTTTTGAGCGGCGATAGCCCCGTTACCGTGCCGTCACGCAGGGCATCACCGCTAAGGAGCAATTCGGCGGGTGAACCAGAGAAGCCCGCGGCGCAGCTACCAATTTCATACTGGACCACGAACCCATCGAAGACGCCGTCCGTCTGCGGCGCTGGCCACGTGACTCGCGCGGTCGTAAAGGCCAACGAGCCAGGCCCCGGCAAGGCCGAGGCGGCACCGGCAAAGGTTGGCGCCACGATTGCGAGCGTCGAACTCGACTTTACGACTTGGTTTTCCTCGCTGAGGGGACTACCGCTGCTCGAATCAAAAGCCCGAACAATGAATTTATATAGTGTGTTGGCGGCCAGTCCGGAGACGATTTGCGATGTCGTCGCCCGAGTGCCGATCGTGAATAGGGGCGAGGAAAAATCAAAATCCCCTGCCGCATTTGCCTTGAAGACGTAGTAACCGGTCGCCGTGCTGCCGGCAAGGCCCCACGATAGGTTTAGTTTGCTTAAACCGTCGACGCCGCTCAGGCGGCTGACGCTTCCGAGTCCTGCAAAGTCCGGCACTGAATACGACAGGGTCGTCGCGGACTTGCTAACAGTGTTTCGGTCTTCATTGTCAGAGGCGTCCCTGGCCCTCACGATGAAAGAATACTCCGTCGCGGGAGCCAACTGAGAAGCTCCCGACGTCGACGAGGCCACGAAGCTATCACTCGCCGTGGAGCCAATGCTTTGGGTCAAATTTTGCGAGCTGTAGACGTAATATTTACCGATATCGGTCGAGGTCGACGCGTTCCATTTCAGAAGAATCTTTTTGTCGCTGATGGCTGTAGCGGACATCAGGCCATCAAATTCGGGTGGCGTCTTGTCGCTGGGGTCTGGGACCGAGACGATGACGAACTTCCGGTTTTCGTCCGCCAGATCCCCGTCAAACGCCCTCACGGCGAAGGTGTAGGTTTGGCCTTTAACGGGTTTCTCGAAGTCATAAGTCGTCTTGTCCGTCGTCGCTATCGCGGTCGCGAAGTTGGCGTCCGAGTAGACAACGTAAGACACGACGCCCTTGTTGCCCGTGGCGGGCTTCCAAGACAAAGAAATCTTCGACCCGTCGGCGGAAACCTTGACGTTCTCCGCGACCAGGCCGTCGAAGGCCATATTTTCCAGGTGATAGATAATGACGCGCTTATTGGCGCCTAACTCTTGCCCGGGGCCAAGGGCCAACACTTGAAAGACATACGTTTTGCCGGGAGTAAGCGGGGTTTGAAGTTCCAGGTAGCGCCCACCCTTGCGCTCGGCGAGGGGCGCATTGGTGGCTGCCGGCAATTGCTCGTCGGGCAAATCCGCTAACGTTCCAATGCCCTTTACCTCTGCGGCGAGAGTAAGACCTCGACCTGCTATAGCGTCCATCGAGGGGACCGCCTGAGCGGCGACCTCTTCGACCGTCTTCGACGTGGAGTCCATGTAAATTTCGTAAGTCACATCTTGAACATTGATACCGGCGGGCAAGTCCGTCGGCGGGTCCCAACTAAGCTGGGTCTTGCCCGTCGGGCTAACTTCTAATCCTGTCACGCCGGCGAAGTTGATCGTGTTGAGATCAGCGCTATAGATCAAAACCTGTTGATTGGAATCTCGGCTGCCGTCGGGATTGACCAGGCGAACTTGAAAGGCGTAAATGACATGAGGCTGCAGCGTTTCATCCAAGGTATAGGAGCGCTCGCCACGAATCGAATGCAGCAAGACGCCTGCTTTCACCGGTGCGACGGAGTCTTCCAAAACTGCGAGACGCGCTCCGAGGGTTACCCCTTGTTCGCCGTCGATTAAATTGGTTGGGGTTGCAGTGATGCCAGCCGGCATTGCCGGCCACTTGTCCATATAGACTTCGTAGTTCGTGCTACTGATGTCGGCCGAGCCTGTCGCAAGGTCCCAAACTAGGACGTACTTTCCGTCGGGAGTAATGCTGATCGATTTCACTCCGGCGAACGACGACGTCGCGCCGGATTTGGATTCCGCCTTGAAACCGAGCTTGTCGCAAGCGGGGGTCGCAAACAGCACAAAGAGCGCCGCCAACAAGCAGGCGACTTTCGAACTCGTTGGTTTTTTTGGCGCGGCTTCTCGCATTTAGATCCGTTGACTAGAGTCGACAGATTTATCAACAAATAGTGATGACTTCGTGCTGTAGTAACCTTCGGCATAGCACAAAGTTTACGTTAGACAGTCATAATTAAAGTAAGTATTTCAATAAGTTGCGACTCATAAGGGGATGCCTTAGCCGCAACCCGGAGAGCCTTAAATCCCCTCATCCAAGATGACCGTTAGATCGTGGCCCGTCGAAATCAGCCTGCGAACAAGCTGCCGGCGCCGGATGGTCGAGGATGATTCTTCTGGGCGCAGGATTTCAAACTGACGGTTGGTAGTCCGAAAATTTGTTCCTACGACAGCGACACTCCAAACATAGCGACCAGGATCAAGGTTGATCGAGGCCTCCGTCGCTTTCGTTTTTATGACTCGAACTAACTTTCCTAAAGAGTCCTTAACGGAAGCTTCGAAAAACGGATTCGGCCCTGAAGTCTCGAAATTCCAGGAAACAGTCATCGCCAGGGGCGACCTCTGCGAGGCCACGACGAATTGGTCCGGAGGGTACCTGAGTGTCAAGGCAGCCTTTGACTTCAGCTCCGAGGCGTTTACGCCACCGGCTGCGACATTCTGATCGAGCGGCACCAATGCGTGAATTGCTACGGCGTCTGACTGCCAAATGCCATCGTCACTCATGACTTGAACGAAATACGTTCCAGGACGCGGGATCTTAATGGAATGGAAGTCCTGCCGCGTCGCAGCCACGGGCGCCGGGCGCGGCGAATTAGAAGGCCAAGTATAAATATAGAATTTCATGGGTGCCCGTTTGGGATTGTCCCACACCATCTTCACTTCGAGCGGCCACTCCGCAGACTGAACGACACTATTCGCCGTCGGCGCGAAGAGGCGAATGCGCTTTGCCGACGCGCCAAGAGCCATGCCTTGGCGTTCCAGTTCAGCCAAACTAATCTGCGGTAGATCAGGCGGAGGAATATTCGACACCATCGCCACGAGTTTCGTCCAGGCCTCCTTCAGCGTTAAAGGAGGAGGAAAGATCTCGGCGGTAGGCGGCGCGACAGCGTTTACCTGATCGACGAAAAACGTACTGAGTTTGACCTCCCTCAGCAAATCGCTAGACAAACGAGTAACGATTGGCTTTGTCAGCGTAAGCTGGAGTCGGTCGGCGCCAACCCCGGCGGCCTTTAGGTTGTACCTATTCTCGACTGTAATCGAGGCATTCGCCGTCACCTGAATGAGCTGGCCTTCCGGCAAAAACCTACCTTCGCGAACCTGATACCAGCGAGCTGACGTCGCCGCGCGGGTTAAAACAGATCCCTCGACTTTCAGTACTTTAAAGACTGTCGGCGTCGCGCTTTGGGCGACGTCAAAGCTCCCACCCGAAAATAGTGCTGAAAGCATAATCAGCAACGTATGAATCATGCTGACCTCAGCGCAATCACACAAACGTCGTCATTGGGTGTCTCATGCGCAAGGAACGTCTTCCAATCTTCAAGTAAGACGGCAATAGTCTGCCTCGGGTCGGCACTGCCTTTCAGAAAGCTTTCGCGGACCCGCCGCCTCATGAACATTTTTCCCGTGGCATTCGCTGCTTCTGTCAGGCCATCCGTGTAGGCCAAAAGGCACGATCCCTTGGGAAAGGGAACCTGCCGCCGAATCGGCGCGAAGTTCAAACTTTCTCCGACTACAGTAGAGCCGGCGAAGGGCGGCGAAATAGCGCCTGTCTCGCCTTCGACTCCCGTTTTTAAAAGCGGCGCCGGATGGCCCGCGAGCAGAAGGTCCAAGGTCGACTCGCCAGCAACGTAGCGAGCGACCAACATGGTTGCATGCCACTGTTGGCGTCC
>JAYWBY010000004.1:0-19565 GCA_043781115.1 Pseudomonadota bacterium | reverse complement strand
TGAACAGGCTGCCGCAGACATTCCAACGGCGATGAATGCCGCAAATGAGTTTAACGTGACAGCGAGTGGAACGAGTGGCTTCGCACTACTTCGGGACCACTTCGTGTCCAATGGGAATAGTAGCAACAAGGCTTCGCTTTTTCTCTATGACTCCGCTGGAGCGGCTGTCTCTGGCGAAGTAATTCTTCCGAATGCATTTCCCAACAATGGGGGCTTTGGCAGAGTCAGTTCGATTTCAGGTGGATACTTGGTTGAACAAATTAGTTGCATTTCCGATTGCGACAGATACGGAGGCACAAATACATCATTCAAAGTGCTGTCGACAGGTCAGCTGACTTGCCAAGCAGTGGCAAACAACAAGCAACAAGCAGGCAATCGCTTCACCTTCGGCGCCGGCGCCTATCGCATCAAATTCACCGCCGCAGCCAATGGGGCGGCAGCAAGTTACTCCGTCAAAACCACCGATCTCGCCACCCTTCTCGACAAAGCCACCGGCATCGACCTAGCCAACGACGTCGACGACGAACGCTGGCAGGCCGGCGCCCTCAAACAACTCACCGCCGCCTACGTCGGCCATGTCTGGTTCCCAGAGACAGGCATTGCCAATCTCGCCTTGGACAAATTCGTCCCCGCCAACGACACCTTTGACCGAATGCACAGCCCCCTCTCCTTCGGCGCCACCGGCTCCGCCTTCGGCACCTTCGACTTCGGCCTGTTGAATTCAAAGCTCTACGTGATCTATGCAACAGCCGACGAAGGTCTGGTCGTGAAAATCTCCGACAAAGACATCCCCGCAAATTGAAGAAGATCTCGATAACGGCGTCCGCAGCCCAGGGATTTCTCAATCCACCCGCCGGACGCCCACGCCAGTCACAACGTAATGCCCAAGCAAACCAATGCCAAACCCATCGAGCAGGGATGCCACCCGCTCCGTCAACTCCCGATCAGCGGCCGAGGCCCGAAGGCTTCCCGACGGGTGATTATGCGCAAGTAAAATCGCCATCGGCCGCAACGCCAAAATGCGGGCAAAGAGCTCCAACGGATCGACATTCACGTGGGTCCGAGCGCCTTTTTCGACCAGACAGAAATCGCCGACCTGGCCGTTGACATCGATTGCCACAAATCCGAGCCACTCCTGACGCGCCGAGCGCAGCACCGGGCCGATGCGTCCGAGCGCTCGTCGCACGATGGCTCCTGCTGGCGGCGGCGGATCGCCGGTCCGGATTTCGTGAAAGCGCGAATAGCGTCTTCCCAACTCGAACGCCGCCGCGATGCGAGCGCGACCTGCGGAGCCAATGCCAGCAATGTCTTGCAGCTGCGCAACCGGGGAGGTCTCCATGCCGAGAAAAAATGCGTGCTCTTGCTCGACATTCCCTCCTCCCGACCGCGCCAGCAAGGCACTCGCAGCTCCAAGGCAGCCTTGTCCCCGCGGACCACTGCCAAGCAACACGGCGATCAGCTCGCGCAAACTGAGACTCTCCGCGCCGGCGCTCAAAAGGCGCTCACGCGGACGCTCGGAGTGTGGTCTTTCGTCAATCATGGCCTGTGATGCGACGCGCGATATTCAAGATGTCTTCGCTAGCCTTCAAGAGGCGCGCCTGGTCCTTACTCGTAACCTTTACATCAGACGTCGCGAGGAGGCGAACGACAGGGACGGACAAAACTTTCGCCAACGCCGCAAGGGTCGAAAGGCGGATATCGCGGAAGCGCCGACTCTCGATTTCGTTGAGAGTCGTCGGAGACACCTTCGACTTTGACGCCAGCTCGGCCTGGGTCAGGCCTTTGGCTGCCCGCAGGTCGCGAAGATTCGCACCAACTTGTTTTAGCAATTGGGAGAGTTCGAGAGGGAGATCAGCTTTTGGTCTGCGGCCCATTTGGAGACCGTAACGGGCGTGGCGTTGACACGCCATACGTACATAGTAGGCGGACATAGTACATAACGTGGCCGCACCCGCATTCTGAAGAGTGACTCAGGTCTTCAGAGCGCCGAGACCTTAAAGACATACGTCGTCGCGGCCGGAACGTCGCCAAGGAAGAGGCCGCTCGGGATGTTGCCGGATTTATAAAGCGCCCACCCGGGGAGGCCTTGGCCGCCGGTTGCCGGGTCCGAAGGAACCCAGTCTTTCCGCGCAAAAACTTCCTTGAAGATGTAGCGCCTGGTGCTGTTTTCCACGTGCAAGGCGCGCATGGCGCCGTACATGTCGTCGTTGTCGCGCGAGGTGAAATGGATCGTCGCGGCGTGGGCGACGAACGGGTCGCCGTTAGTGACGACGAGGTAGGCGTCGTTGCCCTGGAAGCGGATGTAAGACGAGATCCAGTTGCTTTGTTCTTTGTAGTTGTTCGGGCCGTCGAGGTCCACCAAGGACGGCACCGACTCCTTGTGAATCGCGCTGAACGCCGGCAGGCGCTTTAAAGCCAAGAGGTCGCGGTAGCGCTGGCGGAAGTCGATCATCCACTGCGGCCGGTTGCCGCTCTGCCAGAGGCGCGTTTGCGACTGGTAGACGTAATCGAAGATCGACGTCTTGCCGTTGTCGCCGGCATACGAACCGAAGACGCTCGCGTCCTCCTGCAATTCTTGGCCGCCATGCATGAGCAAGTTGCCCGGCATGAGCCCGAGGTACGCGGTGTAAGCAAGACCCAGCTCGGCGCGCTGAGCCCTCTCGCCGATCCACGGCGCAAACGTCCGCGAGGCGACGCGCTCCTCGTCGTGGTTTTCCAGGTACTGAGTAAATTGAAAGCCGCGGTTGACGATGTTCGCGGCCAAGGCCGGCGAACGGTTGGGAACTGCCGAGCGCATGTCGCCCGGACGCTGCACTTGGTTGTGCATCGCCCAGTACATCGCCGAGTTGTAGACGGAGTCAAAACCCGCGTCGAGCATGTCGTAGAAGGTGAAGCCAGGCAGCTTCATTCGGTAATCCGTCTCGTAAGCTTCGGCGAGGAGGAACACCTGGGGTTGGACCGCCTTCAGTTCCGCAGCGAACGTTCGCCAGAACTCGATCGGCACGGCGTGCGCGAAGTCGACGCGGAAGCCGTCGACGCCCTTCTCCACCCAGTAACGGGCGACGTCGATCATCTGATTCCACGTGCGTGGACGCGGCGAATAGTTGGCGCGCTTGTTGATCAAGTCCCAACCGTAGTTGAGCTTGACCGTCTCGAACCAGTCGGAGATGGGCGGATTGGGCGAAACGATGTCGTTGCCGGTGACGCGCGCCGGAGATTCGAGTTGGATGCCCGGAGTGAAAATGTCGGTGTCGAATGCCCCGTCGGAGCCGGCTGAACCCGTTTGCGTTGGCGGCGTGAACGAGGTGTTCGGCATGTAGTAATAGTTGTTGTCGCGGTCGAAGGCGACTTCGGTACGGTCGCCCCGACCGAAGTCCAGATGCTGCTTGCAGACGACGTCGGTGCGATGGAGTCGCGCCGTGTGATTGGCGACGAAATCGATTAGGACTCGAAGGCCCACCGAGTGGGCCCGTTCAATCACCGCCTCGAAATCAGCCATCGTGCCAATTTCCGACGAAACGTCCCAATTGTCATAAATCGCGTAGTAGCTGCCGGCCTCGCCCTTCACCACGTCGGGATCGGTTTGAGCTCTCGCGGCATGCTCTAAAACGCCCGTCAGCCAAAGGTAGTCGATTCCGAGGTCGCGAATTTCCCGCAGACGATCGGTGGTCATGTCCGAAAGTTTGCCGGCAAGCGCCGCGCCGTTGCCTTGAGCTGCGTACGTTCTAGGCGCGACCTGATAGATCGTCACTGCGCGGGCGGGCTTAGGCAGCGTGCTGAGCTTCTTCACACCTGGGACTTGGATGTTCAGAGAGTCGTCGACGCCGTCGAGCGAACTGGTCCTGAACACGACGTCGGTTGGCGCCGCTAGCTTTGTCAAATCGACGTGGTTCTGGCCTTGCGTCGTGCGACCGGAGGCGCATATGTGACCGTCGGTGGTGCGGAGGTCCCACGACCCTGCGTCGGCGCTGGTCCAGGTAACGTGGAGTTCGGACCCTTGCCGATCGACCACTGGGTCGGCGGCCATGGCCGTGGCCGCAAACATGCCGCTACAACAACTGAGAGTGAGAAAGATACGGCCCAAGTTTGCCTCCGCAACCCTTGTCGACAAATTTACCTGTCTTTTACGCGACATTAGCGGCTTTTCCTGGGCTCGTCCAGGAAGACATTCCCGCGTCATTCCTCCATGTTAACTGAATCTCCGGTTGACGCTCGACGCCGGCCCATGCTTTAAGGCCGCGCATGATTGGATGTCGTCTTTCATCGCTGATTTTCTCGGGGTTTCTGTTGCTCAAAGCGCAGGCGGCCCAGTCCGAGACCGTTTATCTCGTCAGCGGTGGCTATGTCAGTTGCCGAACGAGCTGGAACAAGCCCACCGACGCCCCCCTCTTTCGGATGGCCAAGACCAAACTGGCGCCCACGGCATTCGTCGCATCCTGCTACGGCTCGAACAGCACGAGCTTAGAGTTCGTCGGCGACCACGGGGAGGCACCGGTCACCGCCGGCGTCCCCGAACTCACGGAGGCTGTGCGAGCGCGACTGCTCGAGGCCGGCGAGGGCGCCAAGTTGGTGATCCTCGGCCACTCTTACGGCGGGTGGGTCGCCTTGCAGGTCGCCGCGGCGCTAGGGCCCGACGTATCCATCGCTTACCTGGCGACAATCGACCCGATCAGCACCAAACTCTGTCCACCGTCGAACTTCGCCAGTTCGATCTCGGGCTCAGCCAGCGTTCCTTACCCGCCCTGCACCATGGCGCCGGGCGATCTCGCCGCCTCATTCGGCGAGCTGCGCTCGCTCGGGATTCCTTGGACACAGTTTTACCAAGACCGCTACCGCTACCTCAAGTCGTCCGCGATCGCAGAAGCAACGACGAACCGTTACTTGGACTACCCAGCGCTCACCGACTTCTGGGCGTTCGAGGCGCACGCGGTCATGGATCAGGATCCCCGTGTCTGGGAAACGCTGACCCATGACCTAGCGTCCATCACGGGACCGTGAGAATCCGCAAGAGTTTCTGGTCGAGGAACACCGCTACCTGGTCGGTCGGGGACGGATCGGCGTCGCGGGCGCCCATCGGGACTTGCCAAACTTTCGTTCCGGTCGCGAGATCTTGTCCCTTGATGGCGATCGCGCCAAAAGCGCTGACGAGAACTCCGTTGGCGTCGTAACGAACGGCCGTCAGGAGGTGATCTCGGTCGTCACCTTGGGCAGTGCCAGCCAACTTGATCGCCAAGGCGCCCGAGGCGCCCTGCTCGACGCCGGCCAAAACAGCGGCAACAGGCGTCTGCTCGGCAACCGCGACTTGCTCGAAGCGGCCGACGCCGATCAAACGCATCCAGGGGTCGCAGACAGTGTGGATCATGCCAAGCGGGAACTGGTAGCTGCCGCCGCTGCCACCGATCGTCAAGCAGTTGGCCATCGCCAAGAACTCGCCTTGATCGAGGCGCGAATCCGGGGTCAGGTTCGCGGCGAAGGTCACTCTTTGGAAAGGAATGCTGCCGCCCATCGCGGCGATCTTGAAGGCGCCAGTGCCTTTGATGGCGCCGTCTTGGTGCGCCGACTCGAGCACGAAAGCCTTCGTTGGTTCGGCCAGCGGCAAAGCGCCGCCGTCACCGCGCGGCAGGGCCGGCTGACCGAGCATCAGGAAGCGGCCGTTTTCTTGGTTGTAGGCGAAGGCCGTCATGACGAAGCCTTGGCCGTCGAGCGCCGCGGGGATGTACGTGTCGAGCGCTTGCGGTTGGTAGAGATAGAGCGAAGCGATGCCCCATTGCGCCGTGTCGCCAGCAAGCAAGCTGCCCGGCAGCGCGCCCGCTAGCGGCTTGGCGGTGTGGAACGTGACCGAAGTCGCCATCGAGCCGTGGTCGATCCAACGCAAGCGGTCCCAGAGCCAGCTGGTGCTGATGAAGTAGCGACCCGAGACTTCGATTTTGTAGTCCGTGTCCGCGGCGAAAAAGCCCTTCGGCTCGATATTCAAATACTTACCGTCGGAAGAAATGATCGCTTCGATCTCGGCATTGCCTGGCGTCAAGGTGACGGTCAAATGCGTCGGACTGACCGCCGCTTCTTGCAAGTAGTCTCCATGCTCGATCGCAACCAAGCGCAGGCGAAGCATTTGCGACAAGCCGACCTTGGCATCGGGAGCGACATGCAATTGGCCTGCGCGGTCTTCGTAGCGAAGCGTCGCTTCATTGTCGCCGACAGGGCCTCCGAAGTCCGGACGATCTTCCTTGCCGCCAAAGGCGCAGCGTTGGTCGGTCGTATGACGGGCGCAGAATTCGAAAGGAATCCCGTAAAGGATGCCGCCGTAGGAACCAATGTAGACCTTGCCGTCGCGGCCGACCGCTGGCGAAGCGTCGAGGTTGCTCTTCAAATAACCGTCGGTCGCCTTGTAGCTGAAGATGCGCTCGCCGGTCGCGAGATCCAAAGCGTAGAGCTTGCCGTTCTTCGCGCCAAAGAAGATTACGCCATCGTTCGTCACGGCTGGCGAGCCGGCGACGGGGGAATTCGCTTCGTAGCTCCAGAGAGTTTCGCCGGTCGTCTTGACGGCGTACACGGTGCCGTCGAGCGAGCCGACGACGAGCACGTCGCCGAGGAGCGACGGGGACGAATAAACTTCGCCTTTCGTCTTTACGGCCCAGTCCTTCACCAAGCGCTGGCCGCTGATCAAGCCAGGTTCCAGGTGAAAGGCATAAAGGTACTGATCCGATGAGCCGACGTAAATGTGACCGTCGGCGGAAATCGCGGGCGAGCTTTTGACGTCGCCGCCGGTTTTGTAGCGCGCGATTTCGGCGCCGGTTTCGGGATTCAGGATGTAGAGGTTGCCGTCGAGCGAGCCAAAGGCCATCCAGCTCATGTCGGGCGCGAAAGCCGGGGTCGACCAAATCATCATGCCGGTCTTGAAGCTCCAAGCTTCCGTACCGTCGTCTTTGACCGCGTACATGTAGCCGTTATCGGAGCCGGCATAGATCAAGCCGTTCGGTCCAGCTTGAACGTTGCCTTCGAAGGAGTTCACCGAAGCGCCTTGTTGGTGGTCCGCATCGGAGACGTGATGGGCTTTGAACGTCCACAGCGCCGTGCCGGTGTGCGCGTCGACGGCGTGGAGGAACCCGTCGCCGCCCGGGATCACTAGCTTGCCCGAAGCGGTCAAGGCAGGCGCCGAGTCAATCAACGCGTCGGCGCGGTCGAAGATCCGGTAGTCCCAGAGCTTCTCGCCGGCGGGGGACAGCGCGTACGCATGTTTGTCGGCCGATCCGAAGTAAATCGTGTCGTCATCGCCGATTACGGCCGTGCCCCAAATCAAACCACCGCTGGCATATTGGCTGACCGGACGCGAAATCGTCTGATTGAGCAGGTCTTTCACCGCCACATGAGCTTGGCCGCCGTTGGCGGGACCGTTGCGGAAAGTCGGCCAAACCGGTTCGGCTTGGGCGACGGAGGTCAAGGTAGCGAGTAGTATGGCGAAACCACACAAAGCCTTGTGAATCATCTAGCCGACTCCTCAGATTGTTGCAGGCAACGCCTTATATTGCCTGGGGCGCAAGGGTTCAAGGTCAAAGTCCAGACCCGTCACGGAGCCAAACTGGCCGAATATTCCCGAACGAATTCAGGCCTTCAAAGCGCCTTGACGTTGACGCCGACGAGCACTTCGATGGAGTGACACTGCGCTGGATTCGCTTGGCCGACACGCACGACGATCGCTTCACCGGCGTTTACGACAAAGGCTTGTTCCATGACGAGGTTGGTCTTCGTCTGGTGGGCCGCGGCCTCGCCGCCCCGCACGAGCGTAAACGTCGGATTCGCCCCACCGGGCAAGGAGCACTCGGTCACCTGAACTTCTTGGTAACCGATCTTCAACTCCGACTTCGCGGCGGCCGTGAATTTAAGGTCGCGGCGCAAGCCCGGTTTGTCGGTGGTGTCGGCATAAACTTCGTTGATCTGCCATGGCGTTAGGTAAGGCGTCGTCTTTAGGTCGGCGGCTCCTAAATCGACGAATGCCGGATCTTCGGGCGCTGCTGGCTTGTTGGCAGACTCGCCGTCCTTTTGGGACGCTTTGCCGCCGCATGCGGTCAAAAGAACGAGAGCAAAGGACATCGCAAATTTGATTCGGGCTGACGGCATTGGCTTCTCCTTCGGTATCGATCGGTCGCCATTTCTTAGCATGGGCCAAGGCCACCGAAGGCAACTTATTTTTCCATTGCCTTCCGGCCGCCCCAAATCGTCGCGGAACCACGGCGCCAGAAGCACTCGGGCTCGTTGAAGCCGGCACGAAGCATGGCGGCGAATTCTTCATGAAGGGCAAAGTATTGATCTTCTTCGGCCCAATCCCGGAAAAGCTGGCGAGCATCCGGCTCGGAAATGCCGTGTGCGCGCATACCTTGCGCCCAGCGTACGTATGTCAATTCGGCAAGTACCGGGTCCCCGCTGATCGTGACGTCGAGATTTAGGAAAACGCCCCCCGGGGGCAGGCTGCCCAAGATCGAAGAGTAGACCTTCGTCTTGGCGGCGAGTCCTCGGATGTGATGGAGAGATAAAGACGCAACCACGGCGTCGCACTGCGGTAAGGGGTCGAAGAAGCTGCCCCTCGTAACCTTGACGCGCGAAGAAACCGACAATAGGCGCTTCATGGCCTCCTCCAGCATCTTCGGATCGATGTCGAGCAGCTCGGCGGTCGCTTCCGGAAGTCCCGCGAGGACGGCTTCCGTCAATGCTCCGGTCCCACCGCCTAAATCCAAAATTTTAGCTTTTTTGGGTGCCAACGCCTTCAGTAAGGAAACAGCCGTGCCGAGCAATTCGTCGTAATGGGGGACGAACGTTCGAATGGCGGCGTCATATGCCGAAGCTCCGACGTTCAAATGCTGCTCGACGGAATGCTCGGTCATGACTTCCCGCAACGAATCGCGCGAACCTGCTCCTCTTCTTTTCTCAGAGCGGCCAACTGGATCTGGCGATCGCCACGATAGAGAAGATTCATCGTGTCGAAAGGGATCATGCGCCCGTCAGTCTGCACGATGTGGACGCATGTCTTTTTTATCGGGCGAATGTCGAAGTCGTACGCGTCGAAGAATTTGACGATGACGACGCGGAAGACGTTGTCGTACGACAACGCTCCAGCCTCTACCTGAGGAAGGCAGCAGAGGAGACTCCTGAGACTCTGTTCGGCGGTGTCGACCGACTTTGAGGTGCTGAAGGCTTCCCAAAGTAGCGTCTTCAACCGCGGATCGCGCTCGAAATTGATGGTGTTGCCAGAGTTCGCCATCAGCTCTTCGGGCTTCAGGAAGCGACTGAGCGGCACGGCCTTGTCGCCAAACTTCAACGCGTAGCCCATCGCTATGCCCTCAGGATGGCACGGCACGGGGATCAAGTCGTCCGAGGTAAAGAGCGACGTCTGCGCCAGAATGTCGGCGCGCGCTTCCGTCAGAGTGTAGCGATCTTTCGCGGGGTCGAAGTTGTCTAGACGCCCGGCAATCTGCGTCGGTTGGAACGTAACGCCCCGCACGCAGCGTTGCGTCAAAGCGAAGTCGACGATGGCGCCGAGCTCATGGGTGTTGAGGCCCTTTTGGACGGTGACCACCAGCGTCGTCGAAATGTTGAGCTCATTGAGGATCGCCAACGCCTTCTTCCGAACCTCCCGCAAATCCTCCCCCCTCAGCTGGACGAGAGGTTCGGCTTCCAAAGAGTCGAACTGCAAATAAAGCTCAAGCCCTCGCTTGTATTCAGCCAAGCGCTTCGCGAATTTGGCGTCTTGCGCGATCCGGAGGCCGTTGGTGTTGACCATCAGGTGTTTGATCGGTCGCTCTTTCGCCAAGTCCAGGATGGCGAAGAAATCGGGATGAATCGTCGGCTCGCCGCCGCTGATTTGGACGACGTCGGGTTCGCCTTCCGCGGCGACGGCGGTGTCCATCATCTTGGCGATTTCAGCCAGGGTCTTGTGTCGACCGACGCCCGGCCCCGATTCCGCATAACACGTCGGGCAGCGAAGATTGCAGCGGTCGGTGACCTCGATCAAGCTGACACAAGAATGCTGTTCGTGGTCGGGACAGAGACCGCAGTCATACGGACAGCCGTATTCCGTGGTCGTCGCTCGCTTCTTCGGCATGTCGCCGGCCTTGCCGTAGTCGCGGCACTTCTTGTAGTAGGCGGCGTCGCTGGCGATGAGCACTCGCTCGTCGCCGTGTCGCGGGCAGCGCTTGGTCATGTAGACGCGCTCGTCCTGAATGACGATCTTCGCTTCGACTTTGCGGAGGCAAGTCGAACACAGGCTGATGGTGGTGTCGTAGAACACGTAGTCGCTAGCAGCCATGAAATGATCCTGATGTTCGAGCGGGCGCTACCAGGCGTACCCGAGGTCCACCACGGCAATGCGCAAGCTGAAACGCGTGGCGTCGCTTTTTTTGCTGCCGTAAGTCCCCGAATACCTACCAGAGGAGTACCCGTCGGGCAAGGACGCGTCCTTGCTCTTCAAAACCGGTCCAGGAACGAAGACTTCCAGCCAGTTGCCGCCGAGCACGCCGCCGAAAGGCAACACCCAGCGATTGCCGAGGCCGATGTCCAAACCGAGCGACGTCGCGCTTTTCTCGGCGGTGATGGTCTCGCCTGTCGGAAACTTGACGCTCTCTTTCGTGGCAAGGCTACGAATGCCTGCGCCGAAATTGAAATGAAAAGATCTGGTCAAATAGAGCTTGTAGCGAGCCGAGAGGGCGTCGAGCGTGAAGCGGTCTTTGCGGTCGCCGTCGGCCGCGGCCTGGTAGGAACTCGACGAATTAGTCGTCGTCTTACGCATGCTCCAATAGGCGATCGAAAGTGAGTGCGGGTGATTTGGCTTTTGGCCGATTCGCTTTTGAATCTCGGCCGCTGGCGAAACCTCGTCGACGAGATCCGCCGCTTGCAAAGTGAACGCCCAGTTCCACCAAGGCTCCTCGCCTTCCGCGGCCGGCTCAGAGTTCTTGGCCTTCGCAGCCGTCAGGGACTCTCCACGGGCGGGCGCAGTCAGCGCTAGTACCGTTGCGACGAGGATAAAATGAATCTGTTTGTGGGACATGATGCTGGCCTCGACGTCGAATAGAGTGCTAATCTTAGGTCAATGGAGACGCTTCAACAATGACTTCTCAACGACTCACCCAAGGTCTGTGTGGCTTGGCGGCCGTCGTGGTCATTGGACTGAACGTGTTCACGATAAACTGCGGCTTCCCGCCCACCGAAGTTGGCATCCAAAAGATCGTGCCGACGGCTACCTCCACGAGCGCCGTCAGCGAGCAAGTCGCGGCGATCCTCGACATCGTCGCGAACAATTCGGTGGTGATCACCACGAGTTCGCTTTCTTATTGCGCGAGCTTCGGGTCCCACGACGTAGGGACGAGCTCGACGATCACTTGTACGGCTCGCTCGAAGTCGCAGGGCGCGACGACTGCCAGCACTCCAGCCGCCGGCGATTGCACCATGAAAGAGGCTACAGGGGAGGACGCGACACTAGGACGTAATTTTTCGATCCAGCTGGCTGCCTTCGATGAAATCAGACTCTATACCAAGGTCGACTTCACCGAGCTGAAGGGTCAAAACCTAGACTCCTACGTGGTGACGGACGACTTCTCCCCCGCGACGACCCTGACGCTTCACAACGGCACTTCTTTTTGCGACGCGTCCTTCCTGGACGATTGAATCGCTACGCCCGCGTACCACAAAAGGCCCACGACGCAGAGGACCTGGGTCGCGGCCAAGTTGACGCCGACGAGTCTCGGTAGCGGCTTCCAAAAATCGACGAGCAGTCGAAAGCTAAAATAAGAAACCATGAAAATTTTAAACCTCGATCCTTGCGGCAACTTGCGGCCGCCTGCCGTCAAACGAAGCGCGAGCCACAGGCCACCGAGAAAGACGAATTCGTAGAGTTGAGTCGGATGCCGAGCAATTCCGTCGCCGAAGTCGACGCCGAACACGGTGGCGGTGGCGTCGCCGAACGTGCAGTCTTCGACGCCGCCGAGGAAGCACCCGACCCGACCGACCATCATACCGAGGATGAGCGGGTACACGAAAAGGTCTCCCGTCGATTGGCGAATGCCGAGAACCTTCTTCGCCAGCTCCACCGCGAAGAGTCCGCCGAGGAGCCCGCCGACGATGCTACGCCCCGAGCCGCAGAGGCCGGGGGCGGCGTATGACGCCGCCAAGAACCAGACTTCGAGCAACGCCGAAACCCTCGATCCCAGGACGCCGCCCAAAGCCGCCACGATGACTAGCCACAAGCGGTTCTTCGGTTCGAGAACGTCCGGCGCGCGCCGTTTGAGGTGCGTATAGTAGATCCAGGCCGCAAAAAAGGCCGTCGACTCGAAGACCGCGTGAATCTGACCTGCTTGAACCAAGGCTACTTTCAGACTCCCCCCGTCCACTCGCGGCGCAAGAGGCCGTAGTAGTTTTCGTCGACGCGACGCCCTTGAATCAAGAAGTGCTCGCGTAGCGTTCCTCCGCATTTGAAGCCGAGTCTCTCGACCAAGCGGCACGAAGCGATGTTTTCCGCGCTGATGATCGCGACGAGCCGTACGAGTTTGGTCTCCGCGAAGACCCTGTCGACGAGGAGCCGCACCGAGTTGGTGCCAAGCCCTCGGCCGTGGCAACTTTCCGTAATCATGTACCCGATTTCGCCAAAGCCCATCCGCCAAGCGACGTTGGTCAGAGCCACGGACCCAACGTCCTTACCGTTCTCGGTCACGACCCAACGAAAGGACGTTTTCTGTTGCTCTCCAAGCACGTTGGTCTCTGAGGCGAGACGATGGGCGAGGTCTCCGAGCGTCAAATCGTCCAGAGGGTTGAAACGCCGCGCCGTCGCTTCCTGCCGCCACGCAAGGAAAGTGCTGGCATCCCCGCTATTTAGGTCTCTCAGTTCGAGCTTCATGGATCAGGATCTCGCAGCTTATGATCGCGACGGTCAAACTTTGAGCAAATTTAGAGGTGGGAGAAACTTGTGAGTCCCCCCAATTCATGTTGAAGGCCAAATACTACGCATTGTTCGAAATGAAATACCAAACCTGCGGAATTTAGCAGCACCTACGTGCGAACGATTGGGTTTTATCGCGGTTGCGGCCATCGACGGCGTGTATCGGTTCGGTCCTTGCATTGGGGACTCTAAGGCCCAATACCGGGCGGGGAGGGACGAATGTCGCATCAACGAAGGACCAACAAGTTGGCGGAAGCCATCACCGAGCATCGCGACGAGATCCTTGAAAAGTGGTGTCTTCGCGTCCTAGCGGACCCCGGGGTTCCCCGGGCCAACGAGCTGGACGAACCCCTCCTTCGCGATCACATTCCGAATTTTATCGACGAACTGATTGACTCCCTCGTTCATTTCGAAGAAAGCGTGTCTCGCTCTCAACAAGCATTCGAAGCCGAGTCGGCCGGTACCGCCGTCGGTGAAAGCGACGCGGCGAAGCAACATGCTCACGCGCGGACGTGGCAAGGTTATGCGGCTCCAGAGGCGATCCGCGAGCTCGCGAATCTGCGCTCGGTGCTGATGGAGACCTGCATTTCCGCCGACATTCCCCAGCCGAGCATCCTACTCCTCCATAGCAGCATCGACCGCGCCATGGCGACCGTCGCGGGTGAGATCGCAGCGATAGGCGCCAGCGAGCACGCGGCCCGTTTCACCAGCGACCAGCAACTTAACCTCCTGACGCAAAGTGTTCAGGAGTATGCAATCTTCACTTTGAGCTCCGATCTGATGGTGACTCGCTGGAACAAAGGCGCCGAACGCACCTTTGGCTACGCCGAAGAAGACATGATAGGGCACCCTGTCACGCGGATTTTCGTTCAAGCCGACGTCAGGGGAGGCGTTCCAGAGAAAGAACGAGACGAGGCCATCAGCCGTGGCGTCGCCGAGAGCCAACGCTGGTACCTGAGAAGGAACGGCGAGGAATTTTGGGCCGCCGGCACACTCTGGCCGATGCGCACGGAGACGGGCGAAGTCCTCGGCTTCGCCAAACTCCTGCGCGACGAAACTAGCCGAAAGAAGAGCGAGGAAGAACTCGACTCCTTGGTCCGAAAGCTCCAGGAAAAAGCCGAAGAGCTCGTCGCGGCCGCCAAAGAAAAGGACACTTTCTTAGCAACCCTCTCCCACGAGCTCCGCAACCCCATCGGCGTCATCCTCGGCTATGCCGATATCCTCCAAGACGAAGGATCACAAGACGCGGCCTTGATGAAGGAAGGCGTCGAAATCATTCAACGCAATAGCCACGTCGCCCTGCAGCTCATCAACGACCTCCTCGACATCGCCCGCATCGGCTCGGGCAAGCTCGCCGTGGACATGCGCTCCGTCCAGGTCGAGGCCCCCGTCCACGCTGCCTTGAGTACGGTTAAGCTTGCTGCCCGCGAAAAGCAGGTGACGATCGTCCCGACGGTGTCTCCAGACACAGGTCGGGTCATTGGCGACCCAGGACGTCTACAACAGATCGTGTGGAACTTGCTCGCAAACGCCATTAAATTTTCGTCGCGCGGCGGTCGGGTCGAGCTCTCGGTCCACCGCGAGAAGTCGAAGATCATCCTTAGAGTGACGGACGGCGGCAAAGGGATCGCGCCTGAGTTCCTGCCATACGTTTTCGAAAAGTTCCGTCAGGAGCACGTCGACGCCGTCCGCGTCCAGGGAGGCCTGGGGCTCGGCCTCGCGATCGTAAAACAGCTGGTGGACCTCCACGGCGGTACTGTCGAGGCGTCAAGCCTTGGCGTCGGAAAAGGCGCGACGTTTACCGTCACCTTGCCGGCGGCCGACTAGTCGCAAATCGTCCGCAGCGCGGTCCATTGCTCTTTGCTTAACAAAGGTTTGATGTCCTTCACCACCGTGGTCCCAGCCATGGTGATTCGCTCGTCATTGGACGGGTGGTCGGAGAGAATCGCGGGCACGTCGTGCAGTTCCGCCATTGTCTCGAAGAAGTGCTTCAACCCGGCCGGGTCGACGTGACCCTCGGCAAGGCGCTCCATCGCCATGGCGTCGGCCTCGCTCTCTTGTTCGCGCGAAAACTTCATGTTCAGGAGCGCATTCGCCGCCTCCGACCCCATCGTGCCAACGTCGCCGAAGATCAGCTGCAGGGCTCCCGCCGTGCCGAGCCGAACCATCAGCCCCTGCACAACATGCCGCCGCTTGACGTGCGCCATTTCGTGGGTGAGCACTCCCGCCAGCTCTTCCGCCGACGCAGCTTGGCGCAGCAGGCCTTCGTATACATAGATTCGACCTCCGAGCCCCGCGAAAGCGTTGACGGTCATTCCATGGACGATCTCGACTTTCAAGGGAAAGTGGTCGTCGGGAAAGAGCGGGTAGAGCCGCTTCAAGACGACCTGCAACGCTGTGTCACCGGCCGTTCCCGAGCACACTTTTTCACTGTCGAAGCTCGTCAAGTTGCCGAGCTTGCGCTCGAACGACCAGGGCATCATCTTAGCCAGCTGTGGCAGGCCCACCGCCACGACTACCGTGACGGCAACGGCCGACACCAACCAGATGAGGCCTTTGATTTTCGAGTTCATTTACTAAGGAAGATTTTGACGATGTAAAAGATAACGATGACCACTACGAAAAGGATCGACAGCGGTCCTCTCTGCATCCTCGGCGCCGCGGCAGCCTCGCGTCGCCCAAGGTTATTTACCGCCCCGGCCGTGCTGTCGACGAGCGTGTCTCGGTCGCGAATGATCGCCTGCGGCGGCAAATCGGGGTGCTTGGTCGTGACACCAGGCATTTTCTTGACCGCCGTGCCGATAGCCATGAACTCCACCATGCCGCGACCGAGGTCGTAAACATGTGTCTTTACGCCGACCACTTCGTCCGCGCCACAGCGCTCCGCGTCGGCTTCGATACGAGCTAGGGCCTTCTGCCGAGCTTCATATAGAAGTTCGGTCAGTCCCGTGACTTCGCCGCCGCTCAGCGACTTGAACGCCGCTGCCAAGCCGCCAGCAAGTCCTAGCGAATAGACGGAAACGCCCATGACCAGGCGAAGCGGCATGTAGCCGAGGTTCACGAGGTTCCACATCTCTTCGTTGGTCATGTCGCTCGTGACCGGGTCGTTTTCGAACTGAGCCAACGCTGGGTGGTGGGACGCCGTGCCGACCAGGATCATCTCCTGCGCGCCCATCAACGGCGAGATCGTCGTCTCGATGCCGATGACGGCGTTGGCCCTCAGCGCCTTCGCCTCGGCCACGATCCGCTCGAGCGCCAAGTGCCGAGTCCGGTCGAAGATTTGCGAATATTCGGAGACTTCGCCTCGCTTGATACTGCGCAACGCGCCGGTGATGTTGCCGCCGATGCCGATGGAATAGGCGACGTTGCCGAAGACGAAGCCGCGCGGCTCAAAGCCAGCGTCCAATTGGCAATAAAGTTCTTGGCCGTTCGCCGACGTCGAGAAGCGCAGGGCGTCGTTCTCCGGCATGTGTATGGTCGAGCCGATGGTCAAAAACTCGAGGTTGGTGCCATGCGTAATCAAGTCAAAGGAAACGCCGGTGATGCCGATGCCGCCATATTTTTTCGCTTCCGTCATCATGCGGGCCAGCGACTGAGACCGGCCGCGGTGGACGAGTTGAGTGATTTCGTTCACCTCGCCGCCTCCGAGCGTTGAAAGTCCGGCTCCGAGGCTGCCGCCGACGCCCAACGCCACGACCGAGTTGCCGACGCAGAGCTGGCCTGGCTTGAGGCCGACTTTATTCAGGCAGAAGATTTCGTTGCCCGACAGGCCGGTAATTTTCTGGTGAGTGCCGACAGCCATGGTGCCTCCAGCTCGGAAGAGAGTGAGCGGGAATTCTACGCCAAATCGGCGATCCGGACAAACAAGAGTAGCTCTAAGTCATTTGCCGATGGGTCGGATGAAAGCCGGCGAGAGCCGAAGGCGGCGCAAGTCGGCGTCGTCGCCCGGAGGCTGCGCTTTCAACGCGTCGAAAATTAGCGCTCCTACGCCTAGGAGGTTTAGCGCGACCTTGTCGTTGGTGGCGCCCTTGGTATCGTGGATTGGCGCTAACACGTTCCACTTGGCGTCGACGTCAACCTGAGCATGGCGAATTCGGATTTTGTTGGATTCCGAACTCACCAAGATTGGTTTAAACGTTTGGTCCAAAGGCGATGCCGTTTCGAACGACAGATAAATCCGAATGGTCGGATACTCGACGTCGGAGAGGATTAGGAGCGGAAAGCCCGCCGGGTCCAACTCTGAAACCGTGTCGAAGAGGAGAACTCGGAAATACGGATCACCGGCAACCTGTTTGATCCGCCAAATTCCTCCTTCACGACTCAAACGGAGGAATGCCTTTCCTTTGCCTTCCACTTGTTTGAGCATCGGGGGTAAGGAGACGCGGTCCGCCAACTCTCTGGCGAAAATTCATTTCGTCGTTCGACGAAATGCGATATAAGGAGACGATGAAGACATCCAAAGATCAGCATTGCGCCGAAACGTTCGCCTTCTCCGGCAACTTCGACGACGACTTCAGCTCCCTTTGCAAAGCTCTCGGACACCCCGCGCGAGTCAAACTTGTCCGCCTGCTCGTCGAAAAGGGCGTCTGCATTTCCGGTGACCTCGCGGATGCCATGGATCTCGCACCATCGACCGTGTCCGAGCACCTCCGGATCCTGAAAGGCAGCGGTCTGGTCGCCGGCACGATCGACGGGCCGAGGCGTTGTTATTGCGTGAGCAAAGATGCGGTGAAGTACCTAAAGAAGCTTTTGGCGGAGTTCTAGCGTGGGCAAAATCCCAGGGCTGGCGGCGAAGGCCGCTGCTGAGTTCGTTGGAACCTTCACCGTCGTGTTCATGGGCTGCGGCAGCGTGATGATCGCAGAACGCTTTCCAAATTCGGCGCCCCATGAGACCGCGCCCGTCGTCTTCGGTTTGGCAGTGGCGTCTATGATCTACGCGCTCGGACATATCTCGGGAGCTCATTTCAATCCGGCCGTTTCCCTTGCGTTTGCCCTGACCCGCCGCCTGCCTTTGAAACAGGTCGCCGGGTACTGGGCCGCGCAGTTTATTGGCGCGATTGCCGCCACGGGCCTGCTCGTTCTCTTGCTTCCGCACGGAGACGGCTTTGGTCAGACCACGCCGCACGTCGATTCTTTAAGAGCCTTCGGATGGGAGGTCGTCCTCACTTTCTTTTTGATGTTCGTAATCATGGCGGTCGCCACCGACACCCGCGCCGTCGGTACGATGGCAGGCGCAGCGATTGGAGCTACGGTCGCGATGAACGCGCACGTAGGAGGCGCCGTGACCGGGGCGTCAATGAATCCGGCTCGGACGCTGGGCCCAGCCATGTTCGCCGGAAATTTTGATAACCTTTGGATCTATCTGGCAGGCCCGGCGGTCGGGGCCACTCTTGCAGCGTTCCTATACGAAGCGATCAGATGTCATATGCCCTCACCAGGGAAGGGCGGCCCGGAAGGCTGCTGCTGATTCTTCATCAACCGCTGAGGTACGCATGGGCTCTGAAACTCCACTTCGCATCCTCTTCTTGTGCGTCGCGAATTCTGCTCGCAGCCAGATGGCGGAGGGTTTGGGGCGTCATATATTCGGGCCGGCGGCAACGGTCATAAGCGCGGGCTCAAAACCAAACCACGTCAACCCCATGGCGATCGAAGCTCTGCGCGAGATTGGCCTCGACATCAGCGGCCACAAGTCCAAATCCGTGGACGAGATCGACCCGAGAACCGTCGATTTGGTCATAACGCTGTGCGCCGAAGAGGTTTGCCCTGTCATACCAGGCACGACGAGGAAGCTTCATTGGCCGCTGCCAGATCCGGCTGCGCCTGCAAAAAATGCCGCGGAACAGCTAGCGGCGTTCAGAGTGACGCGGGACGAGATTCATCGGCGTATTCAGGCGCTCAAGGACCAATCCTCGCTATGAGCGCCTTCAATTGGTCACCCTGACCGCCAGCGAGATCAATGTCTCCGGCCAACGGAAGCCATTCGTAGCGGAACACCAGGCCTTTATCTAGCTGCCCGGCAGACACCTCATGGTCCCACGCCTCTGTTTTCGGACCGAGATATTCAATGTGGAAGACGTGTCTGTCGTGAAACGAACCGTCCCATTGCGCCTTGTAAACGTAGCGACCGATCATCGCGCGGAGATGGACTTCTTTAAGGCCCGACTCCTCCCAAAGCTCGCGCACCACAGCGGCTTCCGGAGCCTCGCCAGCGTCGATTGTGCCTGCGGGCACTTGGAGACCCGCTTCCGGAAAGTCTCGGTGCCGATGAACGAGTAACTGCGGCGCCCCCTCGATGATACAGGTGACGTAGGCGAGCACTTTGCCTTTTGTAGTCGGGCCTGAAACTGCCGACCTCCTAAATACGAAACGCTGACAAATAGAGATTTTCAGGCGAGAAATGAACTATAGAACGGAAACAAAAGACTAGCTACTCAGTTACAATTGACTGCGAGCAAAAATACGAAGGGGGAGGACGCCCGCCCATCGCGTTTTGTTGCGATCCGTTTGGGAACGGGTTCTGCATAGTAGGAAGGAAGCAGAAGTCTCGCAGCCAGCGATTGAAGGTTAGTAGCACGTTCAACCCCGAGCGCGCCGGCCTGCCGCTCTATCTTCAAACACAACTGTGCCCTGTCGGCGACACCAT
>JAYWBY010000003.1:0-2718 GCA_043781115.1 Pseudomonadota bacterium | reverse complement strand
CCAGCGTCAGGAAGACTCCTGGATTTCATGATGAGCCTCTGAAGGGGAATCGAAAGGGCCAGCGGTCGATTCGATTGTCGCGAAGCTACAGAGCGATTTATCGAGCGTCCCATGACGAAGTAGAGGTCTGGGTGGAGGAGATTAACAAGCATGAATACTGAAAAGAGGAAACGCCATACGCGCGAGGCCAAAGCGGCATCGACTCGCGGCTATGATGCCCTTTCGGAGTTAGAGAAGGTTCGATCGTCCCCATCCTTCGGCGAACTCGTCAAGAGTCTACGGCTCGCGGACGACGTTTCGCAGACAGAGCTGGCGCGGATGCTGGATCTTTCCAAGCAACATCTGTCGGCCATTGAAAGCGGTAAGAAAAGCGTCAGTGTTGCGCGGGCGGCCAGGTTTGCAGAGGTTCTTGGGTATCCCGTTCAACAGTTCGTCCTGGCTGCATTGCAGGATGAGCTCAATGAGGCCGGGATTGCGTTGTCATTCGATTTGAAGCAGATCATTAACGGATAGGACCAACGTGTTGAAGTTGAGTCCAAAATACGCGCCGGCGCTCTGACTTTTCGGTAATACTTGAGCTGTCCTTTGGTAAGCGCCTGATCCGGTCTCTGCCTTAGCCCGGCGTCCATCAAGTCTTTGACGGCGAATTACATTTTGAAGCCGGCGAAGATCCCTCGGCGGATGTGCACGCGACGTTACCCTCAGGGGGCGGCCTTGCTCTCAGGGGCATGCGGTGCTCATTGGTGCCGCCTGCCGACGCATTTCCTTGTAAATGACAGCTGCCGACGCCAACGCCTGCCACTGACGATCACCCACGCCAGCGGCGCTAAAGCCAACCACCATCCTAAATGGCCGGCGGTTGGCCGGTTGCCGACGACCGCGCAACCCTTCGCCGACCCCTCGCCCTTGTCGTCCGGTCCGCCGGCGCCGACGGCTTCCGTGCTCTTGGCGTTCGGGTCGACGGTGCTGAGCGGCGGTGACGCCGGCTTGATCTTGTCCGTCGAGACGACGCCGCTCGGGACGTCCATGTCGGCGGGCTTTTTGCCCGCTGCCTTGAGCGCCGCGGCATAAGCCAAGGCCGCCTTCAAGTCGAGGCGGCCGTCGCCGCTCGTCACTTGCGCCGTGACGTCGGCGATCTTCGCCGCGGATTTTTGCAGGATCAATTTGACGTCGGTAGCCGTAAAACTCGGATAGAGCGCCCACACGACCGCCGCCGCGCCCGACGTCACCGGCGTGGCCTGGCTGGTGCCGCTGTAGTACCCGTACGTGCCGCCGCCTTTCGGTATCGTCGATTCGACCTCGAACCCCGGCGCGGCGATGCCCACCGAACTCTTGCGGTTGGAGAACCCCGCCAACTTGTCTTCGTAGGTCGTCGCGGCGACGCAGAGTACGTTCTTGTACGAACAAGGGTAGTAGTAGGTTTGCTTGTAGCTCTCTCCGAAGAGATCGCAGGCGCCGCTTAGACCGCAGGACTCGTTGCCGGCGGCGACGACGATCAAGACGTCGTCTTTCGCCGTGGCGTAGTTGATCAGGTCGTCCTCGAAGACGAAGTTCCCCGCCGCGTCTTTCTTGTAGCTGGAAGAGTCCGCGTCAAACGGTCCGCCGAGCGACATGTTGACGATCAACTTCTGCTGCTCCCGGCCCGCCACCGTCTTTTGCTTCCAGTGTTGGTCGACGGCCCATTTCAAGCCGTCGGTGATCGAGGTCGACGTGCCCGAGCCGTTGTCGTTCAAGACTTTGATCGCCATGATTTCGGTGAGCGATTGACCGGCCACGCCGCCGCGCCCCGGAATGAAGCCGACGCCGTGGATGCCTTTGCCGTTGCCGCCCTGGGCGCCGATGATGCCGGCGACATGCGTGCCGTGGCCGTTGCCGTCGGTCGATTCCGACTGGGCGAGGACTTGGCCGGTCGTCGCGTCGAAGCCGACGGCGGCCGCCGTGGCTGGGTCGTTACTTTTCCACATGCTCGCCGCCAGATCTTCGTGCAGGGCGAAGACGCCAGTGTCCAGCACCGCGACGACAACCGGCTTGGCGCCGGCAAGCAGCGAATCGACGTCCTTCACGGCCTCGGGCCAGCGGATCATTTCGAGGTAATACTGGTTGGTCATTTCCGGGTCGTAGCCCGCTTGGCCCGCGGCCGGCGGCACGTAAGTCGGAGCTTTCAGGAATTTTTCCGTGTCGACGACGTCGAACCACGGGCCGTTGTCGCCCGTGAGCTTGGTGAGCTCCTTGAAGATCTGCTGGTTGATCACCTCGGAGTCGGTGCCGGGCAGCTTCACCTTCAAGAGGTCGCTAAGCTTGGTGCCGGCGGGATCGGTAGCACCGTCCTCGCCCTTGAAGCGCTGCGTCAGCTGCGCCGTCAACCCCGGCGCCACGCTGTTGATCTTCGCACCCAGCGCGTCGATCTTGTCGCGGTAGAACTGCGCCAAGCGCATATTGAAATTGCCGGCGACGACGCCGACCTGGCCATTTAAATTTTTGAAGTCGGGCTCGTCTTTGCCGCAGCCACCGAGTCCTGCCAACGCGGCGAGGACCACGCAAAGACCAATCTTGCCGAGTCGCATTCGGGTCGCCTCCATGAGAGCATTCTTGATCCTAGAGATTATGGCATTAACGCGGAGGCGCAAAGAAGATAAACCGGCAAAGACCTGGAAGGCGGCCGGAAATTTAACCGCGGAGGCGCGGAGGACGGCCGAGAAATTAACCGCGGAGGCGCGG
>JAYWBY010000002.1:0-7616 GCA_043781115.1 Pseudomonadota bacterium | reverse complement strand
GAAGCCAAGGGCGGTGAGGATGTAGGCGTGGAGGCTGTTCCCGAAGACCACCCGGTCGAGCCAGGGGATGTAGCTCAGGATGTCGTACTCGGAGAGGATGGTGCTATCGATCCGCACGATGGAACTCCACCCGTATTAAAGGCGCGCCGATGAGATGTTTTGCCAGGTCCGTAGCCCACTTAATATAGTCGACCCGGCAGGCTTTGCAACGCTTGAGCGAGACCATTGGACGGGGTCAATGGCAACTAACCTTGGACGCCAAGAAGCCACGAAGCCGTATCTAGTGCCCAGTTTGCCCAGAATCGGCTATCCTTTAGTCACGCATCGCTCGTCGCGCAAAATCGGGAAATCGACTTGTCAAAGCCGCCGGACAAAAAACCTTCCGACTCGCCGACCTCCCGATATCAATTTGGCGAAGAACAGCTGGAAGGCTCGTGGTTTCATCGGGCCGTTTCAGAAGGTGTACGCTATATCAAAGGCGATACAGGCACCAGTATTCGGGTCATTCCTACTCTGGACATCGACGACCAAAGGGCGCCCGTGCCGACCAAGTCGCCTGCCAAGCCACCTGCAAAAGGGGCTTCGGCCCATGCATTTGCGCCCAAAGAAGGGCCAATGTTCAATACCGCCATCAACGAATTCATGGCCGGAGGGTCGGACGCATCGCAGCCTCGTCACCGGTCGCACCATCAGCAGCTTCGGATTCGTCCCCCCGAAAGTTTCGAAAGCCGCGTCTTACATTACTTCCGCCTGTTCGTCCGCGTCGCCATTTTCTGCGCTTTGGCCGCCTGCATCGTCGCCGGAATTTGGTTTTACAAATACAGCGACACGGCGACGACGTTGAGAAATAGGCCGGGGCGAGCGACTAAGACTCCCGAAGCAGCACCTTGAACGGGAGATCGAGCCGCTGGGAAGTTTTTGCCTGGTCCTTGGCCCGATTAATATAGTCCACCCGGCAAGCTTTGCAACGCTCGAGCGAACCCGCTACACTCAGCCCCGGTTTCCTTGCTAAGCGCCTGGTCTTGCGGGAACATATTGGTATAGGCAGGCAGCCCAAGCGAAAGCGCTTGCATCACCCTCGGAGCGGTTTATGGCACTCGACGTGAAAGTTCCACCGGTCGGCGAATCAGTCCAAGAAGCAATGATCCACAAATGGCGCAAGGCAGCCGGCGACTTCGTCAAGCGCGACGAAGTGTTGATGGATCTAGAGACCGACAAAGCGACGGTGGAAGTCACCGCGGAAGCGGAAGGCGTTTTGGAAGTGCTGCGCAACGAGGGCGACACCGTCGCCATCGGAGAAGTGATCGCGCGCATCGACACGAACGCCAAAGCCGGCGCCGGCAACGGCAAAGAAGCGGCAAAAGTGCCGCCGCCTCCGGGCAAAGCAGCCGCTCCGGCGGCGAAGCCAGCCGCTGCCGCCGCGCCTGCCGCGGCCGCCGAGTCCGCCGCGCCACTCAGCCCGGCCGTCCGCCGCATGGTCACCGAAGGCAACATCAATCCCTCCGACGTGTCGGCGACCGGCAAGGGCGGCCGCATCACCAAGGGCGACGTCATCACCCATCTTGAAGGCGGCTCCGTGCCAGCCGTGGCGAAGGCCCCGACTCCCGCCGTGAAAGCCCCGGAAATTAGGCTTCCCGTCGCCAAAGGCCCGGCCTCCGGCCGCGGCGAACGCCGCGAACCCATGTCGATGCTCCGCCGCCGCGTCGCCGAGCGCTTGATCCACGCGCAGTCGACCGCCGCGATCTTGACGACCTTCAACGAAGTCGACATGACGGCCGTGATGGCCTTGCGCAAACAATACAAAGACTCGTTCAAGGAACGCCACGGCATCGGCCTGGGCTTCATGAGCTTCTTCGTCCGCGCCTCGATCGAAGCCCTGAAGACCTTCCCGCAGATCAACGGCTGGATCGAAGGCAACGAGATCGTCTTCCACGACTATTACGACATCGGCGTCGCCGTGTCCGGCGAGCGCGGTTTGGTCGTCCCAGTCGTCAAGGACGCCGACCGTTTGTCGATGGCGGAAGTCGAGCAAGCAATCGCCTACTACGGTGGCCGGGCGCGCGACAATAAACTCACCGTCGACGAGATCACCGGCGGCACCTTCACGATCTCCAACGGCGGCACCTTCGGGTCGCTGCTCTCGACGCCGATCCTCAATCCGCCGCAAAGCGCGATTCTCGGCATGCACAAGATCCAAGAGCGCCCGATCGCTCTGAACGGCCAGGTCGCCATCCGCCCGATGATGTACCTCGCGCTCTCCTACGATCACCGCATCGTCGACGGCAAGGAAGCCGTGCAGTTCCTCGTGAAGATCAAGGATTTGATCGAAGATCCGTCCCGCCTGCTCCTCGGAGTTTAAGTCGATGGCCGAAATGGAATTTGACATGATCGTCATCGGTTCGGGGCCCGGCGGCTACGTTTGCGCGATCCGCGCGGCGCAGCTCGGGCTGAAGACGGCTTGCGTCGAGTACGAGCAGACGCTCGGCGGCACCTGCCTGAACGTCGGTTGCATTCCGAGCAAGGCGCTCCTGCAGTCGAGCGAGTACTACCACCAGGCCTCGCACGATTTGGAAAAGCACGGCATCAAGGTGTCCAAGGTCGGCTTGGATCTCGACGTCATGCTGAAGCGCAAGGACGGCGTCGTGAAGGAGCTGACGGGCGGCATCGCCGGGCTCTTCAAGAAGAACAAAATCACCTGGCTGAAGGGCCGCGGCAGCTTCGTCAACGCCAAGACCGTCCAGGTCGTAGGCGCCGACGGCAAAGCGACCACGTATGCCGCGAAAAATATCGTCATCGCCACCGGCTCGAAACCGATTGAGATCCCGCCGGCGAAGTTCGACCGCCAGACGATCGTCAGCTCCACCGGCGCCTTGAAGTTCGACGAGGTGCCGAAGCATCTTATCGTCGTTGGCGGCGGCATCATCGGCCTCGAGATGGGCAGCGTTTGGCTGCGCCTCGGAGCGGAAGTCACCGTCATCGAAGCAATGGACAAGCTCCTAGCGACCATGGACTTCGAACTCGGCAAGGGTCTTCAGAAAGTTCTCGAAGCCCAAGGCATGAAGTTCCAGCTTTCGACCAAGCTGATGGAAACGAAGGTCGCGAAGGGCCAAGTTACCGCCATCTGCCAAACGTCCGACGGCAAATCCGTCGAGATCAAAGGCGACAAAATGCTGGTGGCGGTCGGGCGTCGCGCTTACACCGAAGGCCTGAACGTCGAAGCCCTCGGCCTTAAACTGGAAGCCGGCGGTAAAATTCCGATCGACGACCACTACCAAACGCCGGTCCCGGGCGTCTTCGCGATCGGCGACGTAGTGAAGGGGGCCATGCTGGCGCACAAGGCCGAGGACGAGGGCATCGCCTGCGCCGAGCTCATCGCAGGCAAGGCGGGACACGTAAATTACGAAGCAATTCCAGGGGTTGTGTATACATGGCCGGAAGTCGCCTCGGTCGGCATGAGCGAGGAGCAGTGCAAGGAAAAGGGCCTCGCCGTCAAAATCGGCAAATTCCCGTTCGTCCACAACGGCCGGGCCAAAGCCCTTGGCAATCTAGATGGATTCGTTAAGATTATCGCCGATGCCAAGACTGACCGCGTGGTCGGCGCCCACATCCTCGGGCCGACGGCGTCGGAGCTGATTGGAGAGTTGGCTCTGGCGATGGAATTCGGCGCCAGCTCCGAGGACGTCGCGCGCACGTGCCACGCCCACCCGACGCTGTCGGAAGTGGTCAAGGAAGCGGCCCTTGGCGTCGATAAAAGAACGATTCATTTGTAAGCCTGTAAGTTTGTAAGTAGGTAAGGGGAAAGCAAATGTCACAAGAAGCCTCGGGATCCTCGCGCTTCAGCTTCGCGACCGGAGCGAACGTCGACTACATCGAACAGATGTACGAATCGTTCAAGCAGAATCCCGAAAGCGTCGACGCCTCGTGGAAGATGTTCTTTGAAGGCTATGAGTTCGCCTTGAAGAGTGAGACTTCGGGCGCGGGTTCCGCGATTTCCTCCGCCGGCGGCAGCGACGGCGACAAAGAGACGGCGAGAGTCGAAGCATTCATCAATGCGTACCGCCGCTTGGGCCACCTTTCCGCGCATTTGAACCCCCTCGCTCCGGCGCCTAAGATCGCCGACGACATGACGCCCGAGTCGCACGGCCTGAAGGGCGTCGACCCGAAGCGCGAATTCCACCCGGCGAATTTGCCGGCGTCGTCGATGAGCTTCGCCAACATCCAAGCGCTCTTGACCGACACCTATTGCCGTAAGATCGGCGCCGACTTCCGCGAAGTGAACGACATCGCCATCGTCACCTGGATGCAGGAGCAGATGGAGAGCTGCCGCAACCAACCCAAAGTTCCCGTCGAAGTGAAAAAACGGGTGCTCTTGAAGCTGACCCAGGCCGAAGGCTTCGAGCAGTTCCTCGGCCGCCGCTACGTCGGCGTCAAGCGCTTCTCGCTCGAAGGCGCCGACTCTTTGATCCCGCTGCTCGACATCGTCGCCGACGACGGAGTCAAGGCCGGCGTCGAGGAGATGTGCCTCGGCATGGCCCACCGCGGACGCCTCAGCGTTCTGACCAACTTCATGGGCAAGAGCTACGAACTCCTGCTGAAGGACTTCGAAGGCTACGAGTTCAACGCCAACGACATCGACGGCGACGTCAAGTACCACAAGGGCTTCGCCAGCGAAATCGGCACGATGAGTGGCAGCAGAATGCGCCTATATTTGTCGCCGAACCCGAGCCATCTCGAGATCGTCAACCCGGTGGTCGAGGGATTCGTCCGCGCCCGCCAGCGCCTCCTTCAGGACAAGGATCGTCAGCGCGTCTTGCCCGTCCTGATTCACGGCGACGCCGCGATGATGGGCCAGGGCGTCGTTCCCGAGACCTTGAACTTGTCGCAACTCGCGTCCTATACGACCGGCGGCACCGTTCACATCATCACCAACAACCAGATCGGCTTCACCACCGATTGGTGGGACAGCCGTTCGACGACCTATAGCTCGGACGTCGCTAAGATGGTCCGCGCCCCGGTCCTCCACGTCAACGCCGACGACCCGGAAGCGGTGATCTGGTGCGGCCGCTTGGCCCTCGCCTACCGCCAGAAGTTCCAGCGCGACATCGTCATCGACCTCATCGGGTACCGCCGCCACGGTCACAACGAAGGTGACGAGCCGGCGTTCACTCAGCCGGTCATGTACAAGAACATCGCGACGCATCCGACCGTTTGGAAACAGTACGTCGACCAACTTGCCGCGGAGGGCTCCGTCCCGGAAGCCGACGCGAAGAAGGAAGCGGACCAATTCAAAGACGTCATGCAGGCTGCCTATGACGCGGTTCACGGCCAGAAATCGCCGGCAATCCCAGCGCCGGTCATCCCCGCTTCGCTGCAAAAGAGCATGACCTACCGCAAGGCCACGCGCGAGGATGCCGCCAAGGCCGTCGAGACCGGCGTGTCCTTGAAGCTGCTCCGCGACATCGGCAAGAAGATCACGACGGTCCCCGCCGGCTTCACGCTGAATCCAAAACTCGTCCGCTTGCTCGAGAACCGCCAGAAGATGGTGGAAGACAAAGGCAACGTCGACTGGGGCTTCGGCGAACTCTTAGCGCTCGGCACGCTGGCCGTCGAGGGTCATCACGTGCGCTTCAGCGGCCAAGACGTGGCGCGCGGCACGTTCACCAGCCGCCACGCCGTCTACTTCGACTTCAACACCAACGCCCGCCACGAACCGATGAACACCCTCGACGCCAAACAAGGCAAGGTCGACATCATCAATAGCCCCCTCTCGGAGCAAGGTTGCCTAGGGTTCGAATTCGGCTACTCGGTCGCCGACCCGGAAGCGCTCGTTTGCTGGGAAGCGCAGTTCGGCGACTTCTCTAACGGCGCCCAAATCGTCATCGACCAGTTCCTCTCGGCTTCGGAGGCCAAGTGGAAGCAGACGTCCAATTTGACCCTGCTTTTGCCGCACGGCCACGAAGGCCAAGGCCCTGAGCATTCGAGCGCCCGGCCCGAGCGGTTCCTCCAGCTCTGCGGCAACTTGAACATGCAGGTCGCCATTCCGACGACTCCCGCGCAGCACTTTCACATCTTGCGTCGCCAGCTTCACCGCGAATTCAGGAAACCCCTGGTCGTCATGACGCCGAAGAGCTTGCTCCGCGACCCGCTCTGCGTGTCGCCGATCCAAGAGTTCGAGAGCGGCCGCTTCCACGAAGTGCTCGACGACTTGACGGTGAAGAAACGCACCAACATCGAACGCGTCATCGCCTGCAGCGGCAAGATTTACTACGACCTCTACAAGGCCCGCGCCGAGAACGAACAGTACGCTGGCGTTGCGCTGATCCGCCTGGAGCAGCTCTACCCGTTCCCGTACGACCGGGTGAAGGAACTTTTGGAAGCCAGCTACCCGAAACTCTCCGAGATCATCTGGACCCAGGAAGAACCGCAGAACATGGGCGGTTGGAACTTCGTCCGTGGCCGGATGCTGGAAGTGCTGAAGCCGAACCAACGCCTCACTTACGTCGGCAGGAAGAACTCTGGCACGCCGGCGGAAGGCTCGGGCAAAGCCCACGAAGCCGAGCAGAAGCGCATCATTCAGGACGCCCTCGGGCGCGCCAGTGGAGTCGTCAGCAAGGCCGCCTCGGCCACCGGGAAATAAGGAGACCTTTTGGAATTCAGCGTCAAAGAAGCACCAGGAACAACGACGGTCGTGTTCGCCGGAAGTATCGACGGGCGCATCGGCGATACCCTAGCGTCGCTTCGCGACCAGGTGAAGTCTAGGACCATCTACTTCGACTGCGGCGGCATTACGCGCATCAACTCGCTGGGCATCGCTGCCTGGTTGAAGGCCTTGACCCACTTCGACGATTTTAAATACTCGTTCCTGGACTGCACCGAGCAGTTCCTCGACGCCGCGATCATGATTCCTCAATTCCCCGGCAAAGGCTGGATCGAATCGATCAACATCCTCTATTGCTGCGACGGCTGCCGGTTCAACGTGCAGAAGAAGTTCACCGCTGTAGGCGGCGCGATGCCGGTCATCGACCCGCCGAGCCAATGCCCTACCTGCACCGAACCGTTGGAAATGGACGCGGATTTGCTGACGGTGTTGGAGACGCTCGAGTCGCGGAATTCTTTCAAGGCTCGCTAGGCGAGAGCCTCGCGCCCTAACCTGCGGTTTTCGCTAAGATTCGCCCAAATCTCTAAACTCCAGCACTTGCCCGTCCGATCCAGTAGTCAGATCTACCTGACAACGACTCTGGGGGAATCGGCATGAAAATCAGCGGCAACTACCTAGTTCCGACGCTCTTGGGCCTCTTGCTTGTCGGCGCTTGCTCCAAACCAAACAGCGGCAACGGCACGACCACGGCGACGGCTCCGGCCGTCGTACCGCCGCCCCCAGCCACGGACGCCGCCGATCCGAGCACCGACGACAAAGACAAGGACAAGGACAAGGACAAGGACAAGGTTGTCGTCGAAACCGATCAGAACGCCATACCGGTGACCGGCACCTTGTCTCTGACTACCTTGGCGTTGGCTGACGGCGGCGTGACGCACGTCATCGCGGTCGATACCGAAAGCGGCAAAGCCGCCTATTCCGAAGTCGGCGCTGACGGCAAGTTTACCTTGCACCTCGC
>JAYWBY010000001.1:0-7620 GCA_043781115.1 Pseudomonadota bacterium | reverse complement strand
GCGGCGGCTCCGGTGCTTCGCCGCCGCCACCGCCGCCGGAATCCATGCTGCCGCCTTCGTCACCCGAAGAGAGCGGCACGTAGGTCGGCGATTCATCCATTTTTTGGCCTTTCGGCGGCTTGCCGGTAGTCGCCTTGTTGGTCGCCGGCTCGCCGTCTTCGCCGCTCTCGGAATTCTTCGCCGGCGTTTGCGGGTAATCCACCATGCCCGAGCTGTCGTACATCTGCTTTAGCATTTCCTCGCGGCGGGCCTTCTCGGCCTTGTCGGCGTCGTCGGGAACGTACTGGCCGTCTTCGCGCGTCGGTAGCATTGCATAGAAGTCGTCGTTGACGTGGCCCGAGCCGAAGATCGCCGCGAGGTATTGGTCCCGCTCCTCGAGTTTCGCCTTGTAGACCGCCGCCAAGTCGTCGGCGCCGTGGATGATGTGCGGCGTCAGGAAAATCATCAGGTTCGAACGGACGTGCGAGATGTTCGAGTTCCTGAAGAGCCAGCCGATGATCGGGATGTCGCCGAGGAGCGGGATCTTCTGGAAGCTCTGGAACTCGGAGGTCTGGACCAGGCCGGAGATGACCACCGTCTGGCTGTTCTTCACCGTGACGATTTGCTTGGATTTCCGCTTGTTGACCTTAGGAAGTCCCGACGTCGCGTCGATGTCGACCGAGTTCGAGTCGAGGTTGACGGCCATCGTCACGTAGTTCGCGTGGCTGATGTTCGGCTTTAGGTTGAGCGTCAAGTCGACGTCTTCCTTCTCGACCTTGTTGACCACCGCGCCGGTTTGGGCGCTGAGCTCCGACGAGCGGAAGAAGACCTTCGTGCCGACGGTGATCGTTGCTTCTTCATTGTTCGACGTCAAGATGTTGGGCGACGATAGGATGCGGGTGTTGGCGTCGTTCTTGATGAGCTTGATCAAGGCGCCCGGCCGGAACTTGCCGAGTCCGGCGATTTCGACTTCCTTGCCCGAGAGGATCCCGACCGTCATGTCGTCGGCGAAGACGCCGGCGGCCTTCTCGACCGTCGCTTGCGACGCCGTCGTGCCGGCGCCCTGCGAAGCCTGCGCGACGACCAACGGGCCGACGCCCGCGGCTTGCCAGGTGGTGGCAATCGAGGAACTCCCCGGACCGCCGCGGCCGCCGAAGATCGACGTGCCGAACTTGAAGCCCGAGTTCATGTTGATGTCTAGAATGTCGGCCTCGACGAATACCTGCGAACGGCGCAAGTCGAGCTTCCGGATCAAGGAGTTGATCGTCTGATAAGCCGCGTGGCTACCGGTAATCAGCAAGGCGTTGGACGATTCGTCCGGCGCGATTTTGACGTCGTCGGAAAGTTCGGCGACAGAGATCGGCGAGGCACCGCCGCCAGCCGGGTCGCCGGGATTGCCGATGGGCGGGCGGCGGACCGCCGAGCTGCCGCCCTTTTTCGTTCCGGTCGCGAGAGCTTGCAAGGTCGAAGCGAGCTTCTTGGCGTCGGCGTAGTCGAGGGGCCGGACGTGGATCGTCGATTGGCGCGACGGGTCGTCGAGCTGGATGTCGAATTTGCGGACTAGCTGCTTGACGTCGGCGATCGTACGCGGGGGACCGAAAATGATGACGGAGTTGGTGCGCTCGTCGGTCATGATCTTGTAGCTACGGTAGCCGCTGCCGCCGGCGCCCTTTTTGGCGGCGGCGCTGTTCTTGAAGATCTCGGAAACTTTGTCGGCGATGCTCTTCGCTTCCGCGAAGCGGATCGGCACGATCGCGACCTGCGCCTGCTGGCCCTGGACGTCGAGGAGCTCCAAGATGTCCAGCACGCGGCGCACTTTGTAGCCGGAGTCGCTGATGATCAAAGTGTTGGTCGGCTGGTACGCGATCATCGAATTCGACGAGACGATGCGCGACAAGGTCGACTGGATTTCCTTGGCGTCGATGTACTTCAGCGGCACGATCTGCGTGATGATTTCGTCGGTCATCGGCGTCCAGCTCGAGCCGAGGAAGGTCTTGAGGTTGCCTTTCACGGCCGTCCGGACCGGCATGATCTTGATGACTTTGCCGGTTTCCACCGTCGTCAAGCCGAGCAAGTTCAAAGCCGAGAGGAAGGCTTGATAGGCTTCTTCCTTGGTGACTTTGCGCGGCGAGATGATCTGCACCTTGCCGTTGACGTTCCGGTCCAAGATGACGTTCTTGCCGGTCCACAGCGCGACGGCCTTGATGATGTCCTTGATCTCGGTCGGCTCGGGGAAGTCGATGTTGACGAGCTCTTGGCCCGACGGCACGGCGGCGGAGCCCTTGGCGTCGATCTTGACCACGGCCGGCGCTTTGCTAGCGTTGGCGTTGCCGGGGGGCGGATTGCTCGGCGCACCGCCAGCTTGGGGCGGCGGGTTGTTGCTATTGCCGGGACTCGCCAATACGGGATTGCTCGGCGACGGCGCCACGGGCGGCGTCTTCTTGCCTCCAGCCGACGCGGGCGCTCCGCCACCCGGCGGCGGCACCGGAGGCGCGCCTTCGACTTCCGGAGGATTCGACGGCGGTTGCTGCGGCTCGGGCAGATCCTGGTCTTCCGCCGGCAAGGCCGGCTCGCCCGCAGGCGTTCCCGCATCGACGGCGTCTTTCTCTTGGGCTCCAGCTTTCTCGCCGAACGCGATAGGCAGGAACGCCAAGGCCAATGCCGTGACCCAAAGCGTCCACTTAGTTTCCGCACCAACTCTCGGCGCAAACATCCGCATCTCCTGTCGCGTGGGGGCCCTTACTTGATCCGGCACGTAATCGTCATCGGCGTGGTTCCACGCCTCAAGATATGTATCCGCACTTCTCGCTCGTCTTGGAATGCTTGGTAGAGGGTGAAGCCTTGCTCGGGTTGCTTCAGGCTGGTCTCGTTGACTTGCGTGATGATGTCGCCGTTTTGCAGGCCGGTCTTGCCGAGAAGGCTACCTTGGTCGATCGCGAAGATCTTGAAGCCGTTCATCTGCGCATCGGTCGTATTGGGAACCAGGCGCGCCTTCTGGATAATTGTACCAAAACCGGGCCCAAGTTCATCTTGCACGTATTTTTCGTCGAGTAGGCAATCGCCGCCGGCCGCGGCGGGCGGGGCTTCGCCAGGCGGCGGCGGGGCCGACGGCGACGAGTTGCCGGCCGTCGGCACGTCCGGGAAGGAGGAACCGTCCTTCTTCTTCACCATCGACGCCAGCTCGAGGCACTCTTTGACGCCGTTATTGTTGATGACGACGCGGTTTCGTTCGATTTTCACAATCGCCGCGTTGTCGTTGCCGACGATGACATCGCCTTCGCGGTAGACGTCGGACTCGCTGTAGCCCTGCTCTTGGAGCGTCGCCACCGAGCCGCCGCCGTCCAAAAAGATGGTGCCGACCAATTCGGAATTGAACGTCGGCTTGCTGCAGGGCGCGTTCATGTCGAAGGCGCCGCTTTTCTTCTCGTCCTTTTTCGCGTCGGGACTGCTCTCGTCCGGGAATTCGCCGGTACTGTTGAAAAGGTTGCGATCCTTGATCGCCTTTTCGATGTCCCGGTAATTGTCTTGCGAACCGAAGTTCAAGGAAGCCGCCGCCACTTCTCGCGTGCTGATGCGGTTGAAGGCCGTCAGGGCCGTCTTCAGCATGCCAGTCATCAAATAAGCCGAAACCGAGGACGCCGTGACGTAGGCTACGGCCAAAACCAAACTGGCCCGCACTAAGCCGCGCGTGATGACGGCAACCTTCTCCTTCGAGAGGTTGAGTGTATCCGCCAGCTGGTCCCAGTCGAATGCCAAGAGTCTACGCCCTCAAACTTTAGTGAATGTTAAGATTGAACTTCATGGGCGAGCCGCCGCGGTTGACCCGCACCTCGACCTCGCTTTCGTTGCGCAGCGATTGCAGCAAGCGGATTGCCTGCGCCGTGTCGGTGAGCGGCACGCCATTGATCTCTTCGGCGATGTCGTCGTTTTGGAAGCCGGCTTTTTCCCAGATCGAGTCCTTGCGGATCCTGGTTAGCGAAAAGCCTTTCAGCTCGCCGTCGACCATATTCGGCGTCGCCTTCAAATCCTGCAGAACCTTGGTGAAGTCTTGGGTCAAAAGTTTGTTGCGGTAGGCTTGGGTCATGTTGATTTCGCGCTCTTTGCGCTCGAAACCGTCTTCCTTGAAGGCCGATGGCGGCGGGTCGGTGGCGATCGGGGCTATGCCTTGATTGGCGGCGGCGACCGTCGCTTTCTTCTTCCGCCGGTTTCTGTTCAAACCTTCGCGCGTCACTTCGATGAACTCGAGGTGACCGGCGCGATCGATGATGATGCGCTCTTTGTGGACTTCCTTGACGGTGGCGTCCTTCATCAAGAGGTCGCCGACCATGAAGCTGTTGATCGTCCGCTTCGAATTGTTCTCGACCAAGGCGATGCCCGAGAACGGGTCGCCGCCGTAGATGGTCCCGATCAATTTGACGGGCAGGTCCGACTTCACCGCCTCGGCGGCATTTTGTTGGACGCCCTCGCCTTCGACTTTCTTTTCGTCTTCCGCCGAGCCTTCGGAGTTGAAGAGGTTGCGCTTCAAGATCATGTCGATCGAGGCTTGGTTTAGGCTCGCGGTCGGATTGGGCACGTTGAAGGCGGCGGCGCCGGTCTTCGCCGAACCGGCGGCGGCGGTCTTGACGCCGTCGGGCAGGAAAAAATGCGCCGCCAAGGTCGACGCGACGGACGCCAGCAAAAAGCTGACGCCAAGCACGATCAACCCGGCTTTCCAGGGCGTGGCGGAGAATTTTTCAAGGGTTTTGGCGAAGTCCGACATGCATCCTTGCTTTCGGAGATCCAAAGGGCCTAAAAATCGGTCGCGTTGCCGAAGGGTTTAGAGAACCCGCCAGCGGTCGTAAGGTCTGTGGTCCGGAGGGAAAGTAAGAAATCCTTCTTTCACTAGCGATTCTTTTATCAATTGCGCCGTCGTTTCCGGCGTCGAGAAGCTGTCGGAGACGACGAGGCGGGCTTGCTTGTAGCGACCTTGGCGGTTGCCGATCAGCGCCTTTACGCGGTCGGTGAGCTGCTTCAAGCGCTGCTCTTTGTCTTTGTCGCCCAGGAGGTCCGCCAAAAGCGGCCGCTTCTTCAACTCGCCGTCGTCGGCGACGAGGCGGCGGGCGATTTCTTCCGGGGGCGTATTGATCCAAACCGTCGTACCCATGTGCTGGAGGATCTCCCAGCTTTCGTCGTCCATCGCCGCGCCGCCGCCGAGGGCTATGACGTGGGTGCGAATGGGCGCTAGGCGGGCGATCAGCTCTTGTTCTAGTTGGCGAAAATAGGGTTCCCCTTGGCTGGCGAAGATGGCTTCGACGCTCTTCTTCTCTCGCGCCTCGATGGTCGCGTCCAAATCGACGAAGCCATAGCCGATCAAACGCGCCAAAAACCGGCCGGCCGTCGTCTTGCCGGCGCCTGTCGCGCCCATGAGGATGACGTTGGAACCGAATTCGGCGCCTCGTCCCGTCTGCCGCTCGTGCTTCTCGTCGCTGTAATCCACGCCAAATTCCACTTGAGTGCCTTCGTCCGCTCCGGCGGTCCCTCGTCTCTTTAACGCGCCGCTCCTAAGTTGGGAGTGAGCACTGAAAAAACTGGGGCGAGTATGAATTCCGGAATACGATCATATATTTATAATTAAAGTTTAACCCAGGTCGGGGAAAAAGAGGATAACCTCCTAAGGACGACCAGGGGGATTTCAGGCAAAGTAGCCCAGCACCTATTTGGGTGCATCAACAAAAATCCTTGGGTCGGTATTGCAAAAATTCCTCGAGATTCGCGACGAGCGGGACTATTGCGAGTGGCGTATCGCGCGACCCGACCGATTGAACGGCATCGGCACGACGCTGGCCGCGGAACTGGCCGGGGCCCTGGTTGAGCTGAAGGCGCGCTCGAAGCTCCCTACGGCGCTAGTGCTGACCGCGACGCCCGTCGTGAAAGGCCCGCGCCGCACATGGTTGGCGGGTGGCGACCTCAAGGAGCTCCAGGAGCTCAAGACCGGGACCGAGGCTCGCCGCTACGCCGTGGCCTTGAGCGATTTCCTGAGCGGTCTCGACGAACTCCCTATTCCGGTGGTCGTTGCCGTCGACGGGGCGGCAATTGGTGGCGGCGCGGAGCTGGCGCTAGGCGGCGACGTGCGTCTGGCCACCAGTGCCTCGAGCTGGGAGTTCAAGCAGCTGAGGGTTGGCCTGGCGACGGGCTACGGCAGCGCTCGGCGCCTCGTCGAGCTAGTCGGTCTCGGCAAGGCCCAAGGCCTTCTCTACCGCGGCGCAACCGTATCGGCGAGCGAAGCACTGAATCTCGGCCTCGTCCACCAGGTCGTTGCCGACGAGGGCGCCTTGCGCGAGGCGTGCCGCACGGTCTCGGCGGAATTCGCGTTGCTTGGTCCGGAAACGCTCGCCGCGCAAAAGCGCATGTTCTGGCACGCGACTCATAGCCACCCCGGCGCCGCCCGCGCCGCCGAGGCGGAACTCTTCACCAAACTTTGGTTGAACCCGGCGCATGCCCGGTTTTTGGCCGCTTTTAACCGCCCCAAAGCATGATCGAGCTAACGCGGGACGTCCGCCAAAGTTCAGGCGCGTTGGGACGGACGAAAGAAGTCCTCGCCGACTTAACCACCGATCTCGTCACGCTGACGATGCCTTGGCATTTGCCGTTCGTGTTGGAAGAATGCGTCACGCCGGGCCGCCGGACGCTCGTCGTGTCCCGCCTCGGGTTTTTTGCCGGTCACTGGTGCGACGGTCCCCTAGCCCATGTCCTAGAAAACGGCCGCATCGCGAGCTACGTCCCGAGCGGCGGCGATGCGGTGCTGAAAATTCCCGAGCGCCCGCCCCAAGGGGGCAGCCTGACTTTCGCCGAAGCCCAGGAGCTCGAGGGTACGGTCGGCGCCAGATCGCAGCGGTGTCTCCTCGGTTACGTCGACGCACATATGCACCAACTCGGCGCCGCGCCGTGGCGTCTGCCCCTTCAGGCCTTCGATCTGCGCCATGCCGTCGCCTTGGTCCTTCTTCGCCAAGCGTCGCCGTCGTCGCCGGTGATCGCCGTGCCGCACGTCAGCCGCGTCGCGGTGCCGCCGTCTTGGCGACGCTTGCTGCAAAACGTCGGCATTTGGCTCGAACCAGCCGGCTCGGACGGTCCCGGGCGAAGCGACTGGCTTGAGGCGTTTTGCCACGAAATCCCAACTCTTGCGCTGCCCGGATTGGCGGCCCAACTCAATCTGCTCAGTGATGTTTTGCCTCGAAAATTTTTGGAAGAAGCCCCTAGCGGCCGTTGAAGGAGAGTCGAATGCGCGTCTCGAAGCTTGTCGTCCGCTGTACCGTCCTTGGATGTACAGTCCTACTGGGCGGCTGCGTCATGTCCCGCGGCGGCCGTGATTCCTTGAGCCCGCCGAAGACGCCTAAGCAAGCCCTGAGCGAAGGCGTCGCGGTGTTCGACGGCGCGGCGAAGGTGACGCCCGCGGAAGCGCTCGTAGGTCTGGACGACGCTTCGGGCGACGGCAGCGACGCCGAGCGCGAGCTCGTCGAGGAGCTGAAACCCGCCGTCAAACGCGTCACCACCCAAGCGGCGACCGTGGAAGATCTCCAAATCGCGATGCAGGTTATGGACCGGATGACGGTGATTTACGGCGACGACTTCGACCTGCAATTGCGCCTGACCCAGTCGATTCAC